>NZ_JAKSYK010000012.1:0-37650 GCF_022829425.1 Methylobacterium sp. J-072
AACCCGAACAGGCAGACCTGATCGCCAGGCTGGTAATTCGCGATCACCGCAGCGTAGCAATCGATCACGTTGTCATCGATGCCGGTGCCAATTCCTGAAGCGAGTAGGTTCCTCAACCGTCGGAAAGTGAAGCCGTTGGTCTCACCAACCCCAAGGCCGTGATGATAGATCGCGACCTGCTGCTTGGGCCGGATTGGGGAGTCGGGTCCGGGCCTCGTCGCGCGGTAGAGCTTGTAGATATTCGACAGGCGCTGATCCGGCCGCAGACCGCCGATTTGGCCCGTACCATCGGCGAAAATCAGAATATTTTTGGCCACGGTCGTTCCGCCCAAAAAAGCTTTGCCATACCTTGCTATCATTTATGGACCAGAAAGCCTTTCCCGATCAAAGGCAGCGGTGAGGTTTCAAAACTCAAGAGTTCTGCACCGCTGTTCGGCCTTAGCCGGATCAGCGGCTTAAGTGGTGCAAATATCCGATGCAGAATTATCCGAAAGGAACCCCTTTATAAAACGCAGGGTTGCCGATCCTAAGACCTCGATCCGCTATATACCGGACCATGCAAAAGGGACAGAACTAATCTAGCCGTCAGTTTGAATCTCCGCAATAAAATCGTTTTTGCTTATGTCATTTTGCCTTCCGGGCGAAAACGGATGATTGTAGCTCAATCCTCGCTGTTCAAGATCACGCAGCACGCCGTCGCGCAACCCGAAGATGTGCTGCAGTAACCCGGAGGCGCATTTCCAACAATTCGTCGCTTACCCCATATGTGCGTCGCGCCTCTGCGTGAGACTGACCGGTTTCAACAATATGCAGTGCGGCCTCATCAGAAATCAAAAGCGCTGGTCCGAGCCAATTGGCTTCGTCTTCCTGCTCTTTATTATATAAGCGAGCACCATTCCTATCCTGTAATGCAGATGGCTTATGAATGAGTAGGCCATGGGCTAGCTCATGGGCGATATTAGCCGCCTGCCGATGAGGATGATGTGCGTCATTATGTATAATGAGGCGCGCAACCTCACAATAGATAGTAATAGCCGAGAATTCTTTCTGACCAGCTGCAGACTGAAGATAGTGAACAGCAGATGCATCATGCGCGATATATGAACCAAGCTCAACAACCGTATAACCAAGATGGATCGCTAGATTTCGAGGGCACAACGCCGCGTGGGGTAGTAATCCCAGCTCTTCTCGCGCTTTTATAGCGTGCCAATTAGCATCAGACTTAAATCCTCTGCGAAGCGGAACTGGCATTGGCCTGCCTTATTATTGCGTACTAGTTCGTAGCTGTTGATAGGCAACTTTTATAATTGCTTCGAGCGCCTCAACTCCTTTGCGAGAAAGATTTGGATCAGCTCTTAAAAGAGTAGTGATTTGCGCAAGTGGAGATGCTATATTGGAGTTACTATCGTTTGGCGCTCGTGAGAAATCGCGAGCGGAAAGGCCAGACCACGTGCACAGCGCAGCAAGGCTGTTAACGTCGGGATGTCTGCCCTGAGACATCCGCGTGAGGGTAGAAGCCGGCACTTTGGCCTGTTCGGCAACCTTCCTCCACGTCGCGTTGCGAGACTGCCGTTCAGCGTCGAGCGCAGCGAAGAAGGCCTCCCCGTCGAACTTTCCTAGCGTCATGTCTGATTGCGATCTTGCAACTGGATTCCTCAAGCGCAATATGAGGTGTCATTGCTAGGTAGCAATCGACTCTCCGGCTGGCAATGGCGGAGGTCGTACCCCGAGGAGGTTCACCCGCAAGGTCGAACTGGAAGCGCAAGGTACTAAGTTCATGGACGATAAGATGAAATCAGGGGAAGCCGACCGCATTGAGCGGGACGCAAAAGATATCATTGAAGCTGGTCAGGAGCTTGAGAAAGCCCGTGAACGCGAGTTGGAGTTGACCCGGGACGAGGCCTCCATTGATGCGCAGATTGCAGAACTGCAGCGTAGAAAGGAGGCCGATCATAAGGGGGAACAGGAGGCTCGGGATGCCGAGGAGAAGGAGGAGCAGCGTATTGCTGATGATCTTCACGACATAGAGGAAGCGCGCGGAGGTACCGGCGGTGGTAGCCATCCCGAACCAGCGCCTAAGAATGTCACTATCATCATCAATACCGTCGACTATGAAGAACCTAAGGGCAAGATCTTATATCAGCGCATTGTTTCGCTAGCTTATCCAGATTTTGCAGCTTTCCCCAATGCAACTTACAGCATTATTTATGAGCGAGGACCTAAGAATAACACTCAAGGTGTTCTGAGTAGGGACGGCTCTGTAGAAATCACTAATGGGATGCGCTTTCGTGTCAAACGTACCGGCGAGTCTTGATGGTCTGGGTGAGCTGCTTGCAAGCGGCTACTCCCTGTCTATTTCAGGCGGACACCTCATCGTAAATGATATTTGGTACGTCAACGCTTCTGGTGAGCAAGGTAAGGGGCGTCTAGCGGCGCCTCTTACTATGATCGATCAAACGAGAGTTGGCGCACCAGGAAATCACCAGATGTACTGGAGCGGTACAGCTGCCTGTAATCCTGATCGTTCCCCAATACCATTCGCCGCGCAGCCTATAAGCTTGACGATCGACGATACTGTTTATGGATTTCATCTGTCTAACAAGCCGCCGGAAGGTTTTACAAATTACGTCGATCTAGTAGTCCACTATGTTACCCTTATATCTGGTCCGGCAACCCAGTTATTTGGAGTCTCTCCACAAACTGGAGCACAATACGATGTACCGGAAGACAAATCTCCATTCAAAGTGACGGACACATTTTCCGCTCGCGCTCAGATCGGCGACCTTAATCGACTGGTTTCCGATGACCGGATCGCAATCATCGGCCTTGGAGGAACTGGCGCCTTCGTTCTGGATTTCATAGTCAAAACTCCGGTTTATTCTATAGATGCCTATGACTTCGATGTCTTCCAAGTCCATAACAGCTTTAGATCACCTGGAGAAGTTCCATTCTCATTTTTAGGACAGCTTAAAACCTTATTTTATCAGAGTAAGTACGATGCGTTTCGACACCGTCTCCGCTTCCATAACAAGCGCGTTGCTGCGGGCGATGAGAAGTTGTTTTCTGACATAACTTTCGCATTTGTGTGCATCGACGACGGAGAGGCTAGGAGAGAAATCTGTGAAATTCTCCTAGCGCGCAAAATTCCCTTTATCGATGTTGGCATGGGTGTCGAGAAAGAAGCTGGTCGTCTCGATGGGCTATTGAGGACAACGCTCTTCACGGACGGCACTGCGGATCGGGCAAGAGCAGAAGTGCCATTTGATAAGCGCCACGAGGCAGGGGCTTATCGTGTTTTCGTGCAGATCGCCGAACTCAATGCTCTAAACGCTGCAATTGCCGTGGTCAAATATAAGCAATTTCGAGGGTTCTACGTTGATGATGCCGAGTATTTCAATTCGCTTCTGTCAATTGGATCGTCCAGCTGGTTAGGTGTGGCATGATGTACAAACTTATGCATATCGACCGGTTTCCAAAAATATTCGAGTCAGGAATTTTTTACTGGTCTAAAGAATACGAGATTAGTGCCCATAAATGTGCGTGCGGCTGCGGCGATGTGATTCAATTACCAATTGATGATCAAAATTTCAATATTACAATAGAGCCTACTGGCTTCACACTACGCCCGTCTGTGGGAAACTGGGGTATATGCGACTCGCATTACTACATAACTAGGGGTGGTGTAGAATGGCTGCCTCAGATGTCCCAGGCTACGATAGTCGCTGGGCGTCAAGCGGAGGACGCTCGGCGCGAAGCACACTATTCTCATAAGCCCACTTGGTGGCAACGCCTCCGGGGTTGGGTCGGCGATCTCATCCGGCGGGTGTTTAGCTGATGATCTAGCGTGTCAGTATCCCTCGGCCTGCTATCAGGCAGAGCAACTTGCCGCCGATCCGAAAGCTATCTTGAGAGAACTCTTGCGTCGCCGCCGCGATCGGCTGAGAACAGCGCGGCGCATCTGGGGTGCTTGGCTTCGAACACTATTGCGTCGAGTGCCGCCGCACGATCCGAGTTCAGGTTGCGACTTCGCATTATCGCTTCAACGTTGCCCTTAGCGTCTTCCGATCGACACCATACGCTCGCGCAACCGTGCTGACCGCCTCGCCGTCCGCGATCCGAACGCGGGCTTCGTTGATCTGCTGGCCATTCATCTTACAGGGGCGGCCCATATGCCTGCCGGCCGCCTTCGCGACGGCGATCCCCTGCTCCTGCCGGCGGCGCGTCCGTTGCCGCTCGTGAGCTGCGAGCGCGGCCGTAATGTCCGCGATCAAGCGGCCGTCCTCGTGGGTGATGTCGAGCGAGGGCGTGGCAAGGATGCGAAGCGCAACGCCGCGCCTGGTCAGCTCGTCCAGCATCAACACCACTTCGCCGGTCGAGCGCCCCAGGCGGTCCAGTTCGGACACCACAAGCTCGTCGCCGGCCTGCAACCGGCCTAGCAGGGCGTCGAGGTAGTGTCGGACCTTTACCCCGCTACCTGTCTCCTCGATGACCTCGGCGCAGTCCTCGCGGGCGAGGGCAACGCGTTGCCGTTCTAGGTTCTGATCGTCCGTCGAAATCCGGCTATATCCGTACCGCACTTTTTCCCCATACCTTTCGCCCCTGATAGTGCCTTGTTTTTGCAAGGGGTAGAAGGGCGGGGAGAAAGGTAGACCTTTCTTCCCTTACATCGTCGTGTGGGCCTAAGACTCGGACGTCAGACACGGATCCTGGTCGCGTCCGTCGCTTTTGGAAGCGATCAGGCAATCTCCAGACGGTCGTTCTGTGAAAACGGATCGATCTCGAAAAACAGCTTTTGCACGACGGCCGTAGGCACCTTGCGGCGCTGATCGTCCTCCATCCTGACGAAGCCGGCGGCTTCCAGCTTGGCGAGCGTGCGCGTGAGGTTAGGCGCGGCCCTACCGGAAAACGTCGCCAGTTCGGCGATGGATTTGGGTTTGCGGTCACGGATGATCGCCATCAGCTGGCGGTTCTCCGGCGTAAGGAGGCGCATCAGCGCCTCGACGGACTCGAAGCTCTGCCCTCCGGCATCCGGCGGCGCGGCCTGCTGGCCGCGTGCGACGGCCATCATTTCATCGCGGAGGCGGCTGTGGCTTACGATCCGGTGCTGGGTCATGGCTTCGTTCCTTCGTTCCTGGTTCCGTCCTTCACGACGTCGATAGAGACTCCCCGTTCGGTCAGGATGCGTTCGACCTCGGCAAAGAAGTCGGCGATGAGGGTCGCTGCATCCGTAAATGCATAGGGGCGGCCTGGATCGTCCCCTGTCCGGTGCCAGTGATCGGCCTCGGCCTGCCGCTTTGCGTAGCGGCCTGCCGGCGCGACGGTATGGGCGTTATCGAACCCCATGATCCGTTCGCCTTCCGGGTCGTGCAGCGTGAACGAGTAACGCAGGCCGTGCGGCCGCAGTGCGCTTGCCTCTACCCGCTTGATCTCGAACTTCAGGAAATAGCCCTGGTCGTACCAGTGCAACCGTCCATCGAATGCCAGCAGGAACTCAAGAGTATGAAGCTGCTCCTCGTCCATCCTACCTTATCATGACATGATATGACGCTTCCAGGCAAGCGTCCCGTTCAAGCTTGATCGTACCTGGGTTCCGACTGATGCCGCCAGCCTCTTGGGCTACAGCGTAGCGACACCCATCGGCGATAGAGGCCACCATGGACAAGCGCGTCATCACGGTCGAACAGGCCGAGGCCGAAAATCCCGGCGTTCCGTTCGTTCCTGACCTCGCCAAGCCCTTCGGCGGCGTCAACGGCCGATGGGAACGGCTCAAGGCGGCGATGCAGCCTGGCGACGAATTGGTGGCCTTCAACAGCCCTATGGAAAGCTGGCGGACCTTCTGCGGCCGTCGCGGCGTCGCCCTCGTGCGGGACGGCAAAACCGTCATGGAAGTCGTCACGATGCTGAACTGACGGCTGGCAGGGCTACGCTTCGAACGCCAGGCTCGGGTCGTGGTCGCGGCCGTCATAGCCGGCCGGATTGCAGAGGATGCGGGTATCGCCCAAGCGGTAATCGGACCTTGCATGGATATGGCCGTGAACCCATAGGCCAGGGCGACGGTCCAGGATCAGCCGTTCAAGGTCGGTCGCGTAGTAGTGGCTCAAGGCCTCCCCCTCCTCCGCTGCTGGCAGCGACCGGCGCGACGGCGCGAAGTGGGTCATGACGATACCGCCCTCCTCCATGCGCTCGGCCAGGAAGCGGACATGCTCGGCATGGCGAGCCTTCACACCCTCGACGGACAGGCCGCGCACACGGCGGAAATCGTTCATCCCCTCAAGGCATTCCCGCTCGATCTCCGGGTTGCCGCCGTCGAAGCCGGTCCAGAGGGTGCAGGCGGTCACGCCGAACGCCTGGAAGGCCGGCCCGAAGCGGTAATTGTCCCGCACGGCCGGGGCGGTGTCGTCGTCCCACTCCCCGCCATAGCCGTAATGGTTGCCGGGAATGTCGGCCACGGCATTGAAGCGGTTGCACAGGCGGTCGATCACAGCGCGGTAGATGTTGCGGCGCCGATATGAGCCGGTGTCGCCGGCCAGCAGCAGGACGGTATCCCGGTCGTCCGGCATGGGCGGGAGCAGCCGGTCGATATGCTTCCCTGCCCTGTAGGGGTTCTCAGGCCAGAATTCCGAATGAACGTCAGAGATCAGCCGGTAGCGCATGAGGAAGGTTAGACCGGATAGGCACGGCGGCACCATGCCGATGCGCTGAAAGGCATCTATCCAGTCCAGCCGAAGCAGCCCGCATTTGCGATTTAAGGCCCGCCAGGCCCGCGAAATTTTCAGGGGCTTCAGACCGACGCGAAACAGAAAGAGCCTACAGGCGCGAAAGAAATCGGGGTCAGGCGGTCAATCCACAACGGACCTTAAGAACGCGCCGCGCGCCAGCACTTCCCCGTCCTCGGTCTGCCAGAACTTCATGCCCTTCATGCAGTACGGCACGTCCTCAAGCCGGTCCTCGACGGGAACCCCTATGGCGTCGGGCGGCAGGAGGTAGGTCTTCCGCTTCGTGATGATGGCTGTCCATGGCCGGAAATCGGCATGGATGACAGTCACGACAGACCCGGCAACTGGTCGGGTCTCGGCTGCGGCACGTAGCGGGCGACCTTGATTTCATCCTCGCGGCTGCGGGCCTGGGCGATGTCGAAAGCGTTCTGCATCCGCATCAGCGTGTCCATCTTCACGCCGAACGCTTTTTCGATTCGCAGGGCCATATCGGCCGACAGGGACACGCGCTCGTTCAGCAGCTGGGAAAGGGTCGGCCTGGTCACGCCAAGAATCTCGGCGCCCTCGGTGACGGAAAGCCTGTGGGCCCCGATGATTTCCGTTCGTATAAACCTGCCCGGGTGGGCAGGATGCTTCATTGTGTAGATTTCGTCGTCCATAATCCGGCCTATTGAGATTCTAAGAAGCTTAGCAGGGGGTTCCGTGTCGTGTAAAGCAACGCCGAACACTTACCGCAACCCTTTTCCTGCCGAGCCTCTTTCTTTCTATGCCTTGGTTCGATCCCAAGCCGGAGGCGAAGAAGAACATGCCTTCGTCCCGAACAATTATGATGCAGCACGTAAGGGCGGACCAGTCACCCCGTGAGGGGCCGGAGCGTAAGCGGAGGACGGCGGAGCCGTTGACGGTCCGTCCGTCGTGCTACGATCGGTGCATCGGGCAATCAAAAAAGTATCGGGCGCTAGCCCGATTCCGATTTTCGGACCGCGTTAGCGGTCTCTTCATAGAGGCGGGCGCAAGCCCGTCCGATTGCGGCCCGTTAGGGCCGCCTCTTTTGCGTCAAGGATCGTCACCCGTATGGGCGGCGACGAAGTGCTGGGGTCGGCATGACCCTAGAGCCTGTCTGCGACTAGTGGGACGCTCGGTTATCCGCTTCTTCTTCTTTCAATGATTCAAAAGATTCTAAGATTCCAGGCTGGATCAAACAGCTGGATCAATGGCTTGTAACTTTAATTATGAGGTTTCCGGGGACTCCTGTGAGGAATTCGGGGAAAAACGCCCTCTTACTATGAGAGATTCGGGGCGTACTATGAGGAATCCGGGGCGTTATTATGAGGTTTCCGGGGATGATATGGTAAATCTCCGTTAACTTATCCACAGGCCCTTGGTCCAACTATGAGGTTTCCGGGGAAGCCCTTATGGCCTCTGCAAGTGCCTGATTTCATAGGCACCGACACGCACCAACTATGAGGTTTCCGGGGGCTTCAGCCGCTTGCGGTCCTGCCGCATCATGCGGCCGATCGAAGGCTGCGCCGGCGACACCGTCTCGGTGATCCCGCTGATCCGGGCGCGGCGGCCGAGCTTGGTGCGATGCACCTCCTGGAAGGCCTCCTTCAGGGCGTCGGGGTCCTTCTGCCACCAGCCGACCGCGACTTCCGTGACCTTCTTGCCCTGCTTGCTCGGCACCACGCTCAGGCTGAAGGCGGCGAGCGCGTTGATCTCGTCCACGGCCGGCTTGATGACGTGCTTGTTCAGCTCGCCGAACGTGCGGTAGCGGCCGGGCTGGACGCCGAGAAGGTCGCGGAACTCGTCGAGCGTGTAAACATGGTGCGATTTCCGCTCCAAATTCACCAGCTGCGCCACGTTCTCATAGAGGCTGACGGCGTATTTCGAGGTGAAAGCCATCAGGACCGGTAGGGCGATCTTGCCCCAGATGGTGGACTTCGCCAGCATCTTGATGAGCCGCTTGTCGAAACTGTAGGTCAGCACGCCGGCCGGCCGCTCGGGGTCGTCCATGTCGTTGCCGCCGAGGAACTGCACCCGTGTCCGCCCCGTCGGCGTCTTCACGTTGAGGATGGTGCGCATCAACGCCTCGACGGCCTCCTCGACCATCTCGTAGCCCTTGTGGCTGTCCGGCTTGAGGTCGTCGATCTCGACCGTGTAGTCCCTGCCCTCCTGGATGCCCTGGCGGTGCGCATTGTACCAAAGGATGGTGATGGCGCGGCGGGCGTTCAGCGTCAGGAGATGATGGCCGGTGATCTGGATCAGCTCCGCCGGCTTGATCGCCTCGCGGTTGCGGGGCGTCAGGTCCAGGGTCAGGAGCTGCGCTGTCTTCGGTTCGGCCATAGGCGATCGTACATCACCGCCGTCGCCGCTAAAAATGAAAACTTTACAGGACGCGGTTTCATACACATCCCCGAAAACCTCACATTTGCGGGGCTTCCGACAAGTCGGGCCGTGAAAAACTCTCTATGCGTCAGTCGCTTGCAGCGGTCGGGGACTGGCCGTGCGGCTTCCCCGAAAACCTCATAATATCCGCGGCCCGCAAGGTCGTCAGGCCGATGCCGGCTTGCCCCCCCTGCCCTGCCCCTTCAGCTCGCGCTGCAACGCTTCCAGTGCGTGTTCGACCGTCTCGCCGACGAGCCAGCCCTGCTGGTCGGCGATCGCGTAGAAGGCCGCGACTGTCTCCGGCGTCGTCCGGGCGTTGAACTGCGCGGTCCTGCCCGTGCGGTGGCGGCGCGGCTCGCGCTTCGCCGGGGGAGCCTGAACGGGTGCGGGTGCTGGCGCCGCTGTGGCGGCCGGCGCCGTGGGCGGACGTTTCACCTCGCGGCTCGGAAAGTTCGCCGCCTCGGCGATGGCCCTTACCTCCTCTGCCGGCGGCGCGGCCGGATCGGATGCGGTTTTGGGAGCGAATGCGGACACATCGATATCGTCCGCATCGCCGTCGAAGATGCTGGCGCGGGGCTTGTTCATCACGCCACCTTCGCCTGGCTGGCGGCTGCGGACGGCTTCAGGATCGCCAGCACTTCGCCCGTGAAGGCGAGCGCGTTGTTCCGCGCCGCCTGTATGTTGCTCACCTGGGCCGGATCGAGGTCCGACAGGGAGCCTCCGAACGCGAAGATGGCGCGGAAGGCGTCGCGCTCGTGCATCTGCGTGCCAAGCACCCTCACCCCGCCCTCCATGAACTCGGTTTCGATCGCCTGCAGCGTGCGCGGCCGGATCGCGGCACTGGTGCGGGTAAACAGGATCGCGGCCGGGATGACGCGCCTGAACGCCTTCTCCTGCGTGCGCACAAGCTTGACCGCTTTCACGGCCTCGGCCGCGTCCAGCTGGCTGCCCTGCGTCGGGATGATGACCAGGTCGGCCCGGCTCATGGCGTAGGCCACCATGGCGGACGCCGTGCCTTCCAGGTCGACGATCACGAAGGCGGTCTTGCGGGCTGACTCCTCGATCTGGTCGATGACGCTGTCCTCGGTCACGTCGGCGATGACGTTGAGCGTCGCCGGCGCGCCGGGCCGCTTGGCCCAACGCGACACCGGCTTGTTCGGGTCGGCGTCGATGATCGTGACGGAGGCGCCCTTCCCCGCGAGTTCGGTGGCGAGGATGACGGCTGACGTGGATTTGCCTGCGCCGCCCTTTGGGCTGGCAAAGACGATGGTTGGCATGATGGCCCCTTGGACAAAGGGTTGAAGGTCGTGCGCGTGATGCGCTTCCGACCATGCTGCCGGAACTGCTAACAGTCAGTCAACAGTAAACATGTTAAAAACAGATCACAGACTGCTAACTGAGGGTCTGCTGTTCACAGACTGATAACAACTATTAACAGATCACACACTGCTATCAATCTGCTAGCAGAAAATGGGCTGCTAGCAGATTGATAGCAGCAAAATCATCCGCCACTAGTGGGGCTCCGGCCCGACGCCGAAGCTAGTGTCTCTGGCAGTCGCGACCAATTATCCGTGCGAGGCTCAGTTTCGCAAAAAATCGCGAAGCTGCGGCTTGAAGCATGACGAACTTGTCACGCATTAGGGGGTTCCCCACTTTGTGAATTAGGTATTTCTACAGCGTCTATGCTTTCGAAATGGTAGACGATTGACGGAGGCGCCGGCGTCAGCTCAGTCGACCCAAGCTTTTCGAAATGTGTCCGCGTCTTTCCGAAAACTCTGTCCATTTTGAGGAACGCGATCAGCGGGATGGGGTGAAGATCAAATGTCTGACCTACAAGGTGGCGATCTTCCTGTGGGGCTGGCAGGACAATCTGGAAACTAGTGCATCCGTATGCAAGAAAGAATATATACGCGGGACCAACAATGGATTTGTTCTTACGGCGCAGTATCATCACACGCGTCTGACCAAATGGCGCCATACCGGGCGTGAACGTCCTCAGACAGGTGTAACCGGTCCCGTCGTCAATCTGGTTTTCGGTCAGCCCGTCGCTACCCAACCACTTGATGGCTTCCGGTATCTTATCGACATCCGCCTGATCGAGGAGTGTTGCCGCCATCTTCAAGAGAGATTTATAGACGCCTAGCGGCCTGTAGGACCGCTTCATAGTCGATATAGTCATTGTCTTGTTGATTTCATCGATCAGAGCGATTGGATCGCCCTCATGTTCTTGGATCACCAAGCCGCCTTCTTTGAAATCGATCCGTGACTTTTTCAGCGACGTTTTCGCGGAGGGAACACCATCCTTACCTAGGACCTGAGCCGCTTGCCTGTCGAGAAGCGTCAGCGTCCCCAAATCGGCTTCGTAGCCGGAGAAGCGCGCGTTGCACGTTCTGCATTCATACAGGGAGAAGAGTGTGTTGTTGCCTGTCAAATGCGATATGGCGTGGGCGTTGAACTTCTTAAAGTTCGCTTCTGGCCGGGATCTTCCGCAAAATCGGCAGACGTAAGACTCTGGCTGCAGATGCTCCTTAGGTCCTTTTGATAGAACCGTTCTGTGAACAATGATGTCGTATCCATTCATGTAATATTCGGCATCACCTGCAGTCGCTACGGCGCTTTTCGTTGTCAAATTTGGAAACTCTGTCGGTAGGTCCACGCTGCCTCCACGCGTTGTAATTAGATTTACATGTAGTTAGGGGCGCACTGGCACCGGGAAAGGTCGGGGGCCGCCGACGGTCAAGAATGGCCGGTCTTACCCTCTAAAATGGCGCAGGGGACGGCTCGTAATCCATGCTGGTATCCTTCGCGCGGTCGCGGCCGAAGATGCGGGCGAGGCCGGCGCGGTCGGGGATTTCATCGGCCGACCAATAGACGTCGAGCCGGTTACGGTGCCGGGTCATGCCGACATAGGCGGCGTGGCGGTCCATGTAGCGGGAGGCGAACAGGTAGGCGCGATCCACGGTGACGCCCTGCGATTTGTGGACGGTCGCGGCATAGCCGTGATCGAGATGCGGATAGAGCGTCACGTCGATGGCGAGGCTGCGGCCGTCATCGAGGCGTACGGTCAGATAGTCGCCCGCGATGCGCTCGACGGTGCCGAGGCTGCCGTTCCGCACGTTCAGGTCGCGGTCGTTCTTCAGGAAATAGATGCGGTCGCCGGGCGCGAACTCGCGCACGCCCTGCGCTGTCTCCACCTTCTGTCCGATGCCGATCTCATGGGCCGCGCGGCGGATGGCCCGCGCCCGGTCGTTGAGAGCGCGCACGTCGGCGCGGGTATAGGCCAGGATGATGTGCGACTGGTGGGGTGCGGCCCGGCGCGCCTCGTTCCAACGCCCGATCAGCGCCTTCATCGCGTCGGCGTGCGTAGCGTGGGCATGCACCATGCCCTCTCGCTCGTATCGATCGAGGGCGTCAGCCGTCTGCGCCGTCGCCAATTCGGCGGTCGCCGCACGCTGCCAGGCTTCCCGCTGCCGGCGAACTTCTTTCAGGCGCGCCGCGCCGTACCGCTCCACGATCGCCCGGAACGCAGCGCCCGCCTCGATGGCTTGCAGCTGCTCGGGGTCGCCGACCAGAATGACCTTCGCGCCGGCCGCCCGCGCATGTTTCAGGAGGCGGGCCATAAGGCGCGATCCGATCATGCCGGCCTCGTCCAGCACCAGGATGTCACGGTCGGTCAGGCGGTCGCGTCCCTTATCGAGCGCGTAAAGCAGGGAATGGAGGGTCTGGCTTTCGATGCCGGCGCCGTGGGCGAGGGAGTCCGCGGCCACGCCGGACAGGGCCGCGCCGCGGACCCGGTAGCCCTGCGCCTCGAACGCTGCCCGAGCGACGCTGAACAGTGTGCTTTTGCCTGCGCCCGCGAAGCCCACCACGGCCGCTAGCCCCTCTGGCCCGGTGACATGCCGCAAGGCGGCGTCCTGCTCGGCCGACAGGGTGATAGGGCTGTCGCGCAACGCCATGGCGAGGAGGGCAGGGGACACAGCCTGCCGCCCGGCCTCGTGCATGGCCTGCGCGTCCGCAACCATCTGGCGTTCGAGGGCGTGCAGGTCGCGCGCCGTGTAACGGGCGCGTTCGTTCGGGTCGGTTCCGACATGGACCAGCTCGGCCGACGCCATGACGGCGGCGATGGCCTGGCGCAGCACGTCGGGCGGGTGATGCTTCCAAAGGTGGCGCACCAGGTCGCCGCGCGTAAAGGTGGAGGTCTGCTCGGTCAGGCGGGCGATGATGGCGGCCGGATCGACGGCCCCGATGATGGTGCGGCGACTGCCGCCTTTCGCGGCGCGGCGCGCGTCCCTGCCGTCGAAGCGGGCGCGGTTGGTCTGGCGCTCGTTGCTGCGCCTGCGCCACGCTGTGCGCTGTTCCTCCCGCTGCCGGGCCTGGGACGCACGCAGCTGGGCGCACCGGGACAGGAAATCCGCTCGCAGCCCTGCGATAGCGGCGAGGGTGCGGATGCCTGCGGCGCGGAGCGACCGCACGGCTTCATCATAGAAGCGTTCATGCGCCCGCCACTGGCGGACGTGGCTCGCCCTCAGGGCGCGGTCCATCGCATACAGGTGGGCGTCCTGCTGCTTCTCGACCGAGGCCGCCATGACGGTCGTGAGATTGTCGTTGCTCGTGGCCCGGTCGAACTCGAACACGGGACGCGCCGCGCGCGGATCATTGGCGGCGATGCGTTCGTCCCGGCGCGCGTTATTCTCGACGCGGGCCTTGCAGAAGATACGGCCCCGGCTTTTTTCGTAGGCCTGCGCCCAACGGGACAGGGCCAGCTTGGTATTGCCATGCTTGGCGGCAACGCCGGTCGTCGGGTGAACCCGGTTCACGACGATATGCACGTGGGCGTGGTGGGTGTCGGTATGGGCGAGGATCACCGCCTGGTGTTCCTCCAGACCTTGCAAGGCGAGGGTGGCCCGCGCCGCCTCCAGCTGGTCCTCCTTGGTCGGCCGCTCGTCGGGGTGCCAGGACAGGGAATAGGCGTAGACCGGCTGTTCCAGCTTCCGGCCGGTGGCCTTCACGCCGGCCGCCTTCTTCAGGGCAGCGGTCGAGGTCGCCGTCCCCGCCATGACGCGGGCGGCGTTCTTCACGTCGGCCGTGGTGAGGTTGATCGTTTCGGTCCAGGCGACGCGCGTGTCTGTCGTGCCGTCCGAGTCCGGGCCGCGCTTGTCGTTCAGGTAATACGCGAAAGCGCCCTTAAAGCTGCGGCCGAGCTTCGTGACCACGGGGGTCATCGAAGCGATCCAGCATCAGGAAGATGCGCTCCTGCTGGGCTTCGATCTCGTCCAGCACGGTCGCGAGCCGGTCGGCATGGGGCAGGCGTCCGGCATGGGCGTGGCGCGTGAGCTGGTTGAGGTTGTTGCCGGTGGCGGCGAGGACGGCCACGGCCTTGAGCAACGCTTCCTGACCATCCGGCCGGCGCGGCAGCGAGTAGCCGAAGCTGCGGCGACGGATGAAGTCGGCGGGCGTGATGCCGAGGCCGGCCGCGAGGGTTTCGAGTTCGAGCAGTTCGGCCAATGTCATGCGGACGTTGACCTGACGGCTGCGTTGCTCGTGGGGCGCTTTTTTCGGCCGTGCCATTCTCCACCATCACCACCATCACGGACCGGTTCATGCCGGCCCGCACAGGGTGTCCAGAGGGGGATCGGTCCCCCTTGGCCAGAGGTTTTTGCTAGCAAAAACACATCTGGCTACCCTCCAATCGAGGATAACCAACTCCCGTAAAGTTATCGTTAAGTAATTCCCATAAGTGATGGTCAGAAAACGGCCCTGAACCGTCAGACATTCCAATCATGACGGCCGTTTTCTCTTGCGACATTGAAGACAATACGACGATTCCGGTCAAGCGGACGGTCAACGGTCGTAGCCGTCCCGCTCGTGCTGGTGGTCGCGCTCGCCCCGGCCGACTTCCGCCCGCCGTTCCAGGCTCTCGGCGACGCGATCGAACGCAACACGGGCGGCCATGGCCTTGTCCAGCTGACGATCCTCGGCGGCATGGCGCTCGGTCATGGCCGCGGACTCCTTTGACAGCACGGCGGCGAAAGCGCGGGTATCGGAGGAGGGCAGGGTAGCTCTCGCCGCGCGCGCCTGTTCATGGCGGGCATCGAGGGCGCGGCGTTCCTCCCTGTGCCGTTCGGTCTGGCGGTCGCGTTCGGTTTTCATCCAGGCGGCGCGATCCTGCTGCATCTGCTGGCGACGGGCATTGGTCTGGGCCTTGCCCTTGTGGCGCGTCGCCTTCTGGCTGCTGCCGCGATCCTTGAAGCTGCGATGCTCCACAAAGACCCGTCCGGCTTGCCCCTCGGCCGCAAGCGCCTCGTTCATGGTGCCGGCCAGGAAGGCGCGAAACGCCTTGATGTGGCGCGGTCCGTTCGACCACTGGTCCAGGTCGCGGATTTTGCGCCCGAGCCCGTCAGCGGTCAGCTGGCGCGTCGTGGTGAGCATATGGCAGTGATGGTTGCGGTGGTCGCCCTCCTTGCCCGGCTGGTGGATGGCGAAATCGGCGGCCAGGCCGTAGCGATCGACAAGGTGACGGGCGACCGCTTCGGCAACACGTGAGCGGCCGACCTGGGACAGCTCGGCGGGAAATCCGAACATGAACTCGCGGGCGACGATCGCATCCTGACGAAACGCCATGGCGTTCGGTCCGCGCGGTCCGTTGCGTTCCCGCATCTCGGCCGCGTTCCACAACTGCCCCCGGTCGCCCGCCCATTCCGGCGCGCCTTTCGGGACAGCCAGGCCGGTGCCTTCGAGTCCGCCCTTGCGCCGGTAGTCATGAACGATGCCCGTCCGCTCGTCCCGGATCACCCCGCACGATCGGTAAGCTGCTGCGGCCGTAGCGGATGCACCGTCGCGGCGTCTGATCCTCTGGACATGGGCGGTCAGTTCGAGAACCCGCATCCTTTCAGCTCCGTCGTCTGGTCCTCTTCACAGTCATGATGTGCGGCCCGTCGGCATATTGAGCCTGCTGGCGCGCGCGGATTTCATCGCCGTAGCCGCACGACTGGCGCATGGCCGACGCGGCGTTGCGCATGTCGTTGTTCTGGATGCCGCTGCCCAGCTGGCCGAGGACGCAGAACACGTCGGCCGCATTCGCCATGGCGGTCTGCGCGGCCATGGCTTCGTAGAGGGTCGTCATCTGATGACGCAGCACCTCCAATTCCATCTGCGCCTGCGCTATGGCCGCCGCCTTGTCCCGTTCCAGTTCGATGACAGCTTCGCGCTTCGTCAGGATGTCGGATGTCTCGATCCACCCGTAAAAACTGCCAAGCCAGCTTGCCGGGCCGCGCCCTGTCGGCAGGATGACGTGAAGCCCCAGGAGGACCATGCCGAGTAGGAGGGCCGGGCCGGCAAAGACCCGGACGGCGGACATGACCCGCCCGGGGCTGGATGATGGCGGGGACTGCATCGGCGGCATCATGCCGACCGGGGACGAATTGGTTTCGGGACCTCTCATGATTGCACCTGTCGGTTGACGAGCTGCAGGGACGCGACGACGCGGGCCGCCGCGGGATTACTACAACGAGGAATACGCTCTGGTTTCTGAGAGAATTTGCGCCAAGCCGTAAAAGCTTCTTTGGCTTATTATCGAATATAATATAAACTTATCGAACTAGGCGGAGCCGATTTCGGCCCCGCCTATGCTTTGCACAGGCTCACCTGACAACGCAGTACCGATCGAACCTGCAGTGTTGGCAAGGCCTATATACATAGACCGGTCCCCAGTTACTTCTTCCGAAGCATTTTAAGCACCGCCTCTGTCCGTAATCATGGTTCATTTTAAGCTCCTTTTATTTGATTGAGTTTTCCATTCAAAGGAGGCATGCGCTGTTAGGCGCATGCCAATGTTGCAGTAGTTACTTGCCGCCGCGTCCGGCGATGTAGTTCTGGCGCTCGGCATAGGTCGAATAGCTACCAGTTCGCGTGCTGCCCTGATCCCGCACGCCTTGCCCGTATCCATTTCCGCTCATGACTTGGCTCCAGATCGCTGCGGTAAATCCCGCGCTTTTTGAGTTCGCACAGATCTGTGTTGGAGGCCGACATCGCCCGTGCCAACATGTTGGCGTTTCACCAACAGGCCTCGGGCATCCGATGACTAATCTGTCTAAATCGCAATTTCAGGAAATCGATGCTTATTTAGATATTTTTAGAGAACAAGAAGCCAAGCCGAGGACTATATGCATCCCGTATGAACTATGGTGCAAGCAAAACGGTAAGGAACCAGTCTCTTCGGAGAGCATCAGATTATGGCTTGAAAGAGAAAGAAAGCCGACACAGCTCAATTCATTCTACGAATACGTTCACTCAATAAACGATCATATCGGAGACGATCCTGAACAACTTTTGATGCGGGTCGTAGATCACCTCTTCCCTTCCGGGCATGATAATAATTTGGCAAAACTCAAACGCCTTGCGGGGATTTACAAAATTATAAGGAAGCTATGGACGCCGGCCAATTCTGAAGATTGCTTTGAATGCTGCGTTGTAATATCAGTCTCCGGCTCCAAAGTGACTTATACTGAGTATGAAAGATTTAACTCAGCGCGTCCGATCGATGAAATTTACACCGGGTACGTATTCTTGTTTGGAAGCAGCGTCTGGATTATTGCGCACGAGCAGCATGGCAGTTGCATAAAATTTTTGACAATTCATGATTTTAGTCCCCCCATACTATCGCAAGCCCGTTCCATAGATTTCTGTAGAGGAAACCTTATAGCGGTCAGTGGGAATGGCCCGAATTTCAGCCATCCTTTTGCTATGAGACGTGTCAGAAATGAATTTAGACAGGGTCGGAAGGTACTCCGCGAAGAAGTAAAGCTTGACCCGGACGTGTATGATTATTTATATGTAAATGATGAAAAAGAAAAAATCGGATGACGTTCAGCTTGCTGACATAAACGTATTTGTTGCCTTTCATAACGCGGTTTTTACTGCGAACGTTATGAATTTTACCCGGCTATGCGTTTTGCATGATCCTGAAAAAACGTTTGGATCCTTCGCGATGATCGCTCCGGGTTCCGCAAAAACAGCATGGAAAAAAGTAAGCGCTCAATCATTTCTTGATAATCGCGTTGAAAACTTTGGCGAAAAAATCCCTGAACTCAAGGATATGCAGGCTATCGCCATCATACTTTCAGCGCAGCACAAAAAAACTCAGTCAACGCCCTCATAGATAGCCGCCCGCTTTTCTTTTAGGCGGCCAGTGCGCGTCGTCTTCAGGCGTGTCAAGGTTGCGCTCCTTAGCAAACCTTCGCCGTGCGGGAGGCCTTGCCATGATCCCCGATACGCTCGAAATCCCCGACTATCTGCGCTCGCGTCTCGAACGGCTGGCGGCGGAACGCGACCAGGAGGCCGGCGCCTTCGCGTCTCAACTGCTCGTCGTGGCGGTTCAGATGATGGAACAGCAGGACGGCGACGAATTGCGGGCGATGCTCGAACGGGGGCCGTTCGACGTGCCGGCTTCGGACGGGACCGCGAACGCGGCCAGGTCCGCGCTGTGCATCCTCGATGCGGCCGGCGACATGGCGCGGGAAGCTGTGGGTCGCTTCCTCGACGGCGACGTCATCAACCATCCGCGCATCCGGCCGTCGATGATCCTGCCGCTGCTCAATGGCGTCAGTGACCTCAACCTGGCGCGACGGGACGGCGACGCGGAGAACGCGGCGGCCGTCACGCGCCGGCTGCTCGACATCTGGAACGGAACAGCCTGACTCCCGAGGCAGGGCGGGACCGCGGGGCAGGCCGCTTGCCCTGGGGCGCGTCGTAAGCGGGCGCGTGCGTCCCCCATTCCTGCCGACAGAAAAGGCCCGGCGTGGCGCCGGGCCTCCTGCTGCGGTCGGTCAGCCGACTTCCTCGGCCGCGGCCGCCCGGTCCAGCCGTCGCGGGTCGGTGACGATGGCGCCATGCTCCATCCCGGCGCGAGCGTAGACCGATAGCGGGTGGGTCGCTTCGAAATGGCGGTCCCGCTCGACGGGCAATCCCAGCCTGCCGCGCAGGGCGCGCAGTTCGGCGAGGCTGACGCTCCCGAGTTCGGCGCATTCCATGCCGAGGTCGCACAGGCCGAACGCGATATCCGGTTCGTCGGGGTCGATCTCGGTCAGCAGCCAGGTCGCGGCCGCGTCCGGCGTGAACAGCTTGACCACGGGTTTGTGGTCCGGCGGCTCCCGCCCCGCCGCAAGGGCGGCGGCGGTGGCGGTGCCATTGGCGAGCAGCTTTGCCAGCTGGGGCTTGGTGAAGAGGATCATTGCGCACCCCCTTCGGCTTCGGCCGCTTTCGGCTTGCGCAGGACGATCCGGCCGGGCGCATTCGGGATCAGATCCAGCTTGAGGCTGCTGCCCTCGCCGTCCTGGTGGGTCCAGGCGGCCCCGATCGCTATCCACGGCGCGCCGTCTCGATCGGCGACGAAGTAGGCGGTCAGGTCGGGTTTCCGGCCCTTGGTTGCGTCAGTGTCAGTCATGCGTTTTCTTCCTTCTTGAGCGGGCCGGCTTCATTGCCGGCCATGTCATCCGAAGGAGCCGCATCGGCGGGACCGGCGCAGGCCTGACGACGGGGAGGGGGATCACCCGGTTTTCACCTATCGAAAATTGGGGACACCCTGGCGTCACCCGCAGGGCTTGGGTTTGCGACGAAGGCCCGCCGCGTGCGGCAGGATGGGCATGGCCGGTAATGAGAACGGGCTGGCCCGCGGCAGAAGAAATCGCCCTGGCTGTCCGGCGCATGCCGGCCGGTAACTTGGCTCGTCGGCTGAATTTCAAATATCAACAGGCGCGCGGTCGCGTATCGATGCCGTCACGCGAGTAAAGGCGTTGCAACCGTTCTGGATCGATCAATGAACCGGCTGGATTATACTGCGCAATTCAGGGCATGATCGGGGCATGAGACTTCCGATTTTCATGCTGGTCTGGCTGTTCGCCTTCACCGCTCACGCCTTTCCCGCGACTGTGACGAAGATCGCCGACGGCGACACGTTCACGGTCATGGAGGGCATGCAGAAAATCCGCGTGCGGATCTTCGGGATCGACGCGCCCGAACACGATCAGCCGTACGGCGACAACGCCACGGCCATGCTGGCGCAGCTGATCCTCGGCCAGACTGTCGAGATCGACCCGCCGCATGGCGGGAGGTCGTTCCCCAAAAGCTTCGACCGCATCGTGGGCGTCGTGCATCGCAACGGGCAGGATGTCGGGCTGGTCATGATCGGCAGCGGCAATGCCTGGGCGTATGACCGTTTCAGGGTGCCGGCGGTCTACGACGACGCGCAGGGCCAGGCGGTCATTCACGGCGTCGGCCTGTGGGCCGGCAATCCGGTTCCGCCCTGGGACTGGCGCAGGCGGCATAAGCACGGTGGCTATCGCTGACGCCAGGGCGGCTATGCACAGTGTGGAAGATGGCTGGGCTTAGGCTACGTCATCCTGGCCGTCATTCAAAAATTCAGGCAGCCCGAGACCCCGAAGATAGGTATTTAGAGCGTCATATTTGACAGGATGAGGATTGTAATTTCCTTTTTTGTTATTCAACGCCACTACGTCCTTTAGGAAAATTGCTATCGCATCGTCATTCCAGCCGGCGGATTTGAGATCGTCGAAAGAACTGTCTAATTGACCACGCAATCTATCCATGGCGCACACCTCACTAGGCGCGTCGGTATCTCATAGACTATAGCGGATGAGTGTCTTTTCAGTGTTATAGACTCGGTGCCGGGCCTTCGGCTTTTATTTCTTTTTCCAAAGCCGTAAAAACCTCTTCGGCCTCGTTCTCACCGATCATGTTCCGCAATCTGTCTTTCCAGACTGTGGCAGCTTCCGCAAAAGCGGAATTGACCATTTCCCTTATTTCCGAATTGTCGGGAAGCCTTGCCAGGATCTGTTGTTTTTGAGTGGCGGTCTGTACACTCAAGGCTTTGGTGAGGTTCATTTTTGCTCTCTCGTTTTTTTCTGTTTCAATAGTGGCCCTATCGACAATTGGCTTGATAAATTTATACGAAAACCCAAACGCGGCGATCAATGGAAGCCAGTTTAAGATCATACCGATCAAAACTGAGACTGAAAACAGAATTGCTCCGACCGGTTTCGAATTTTCCGGGGACCAATTCCCTGTCAGTAATTGCAGCCAGAAGCGAAGTGCTTCGTTTTCCCAGAAAAATGCGACGAAAATAAAAAAACAAAGTACCGCTATTAAAACTCCGGAGATAAATTTTTGAACATAACGATGCTCGGCCGGCGTGAGCCGGGTGTCTTGCCCGCCATCCTGCGATGATGTGATCGATCGGAACCAACGGCGTAGAACGCCCCGTTCTACAGGGGGTGTTGCACGCCTTTCCCGGACTCTCTCCCGCCATGCCGAAAATCTCGACTGCTTACGAGGACCAGACATCCCGACTCCGAGCTTGGCTGTATCGGGATTTCAGATGATCGCATAGGCCACTAGCGAGTCAAGTTTGACGGTCCGGCTTGGTGCTGCGTGCGGTTTCGCGCCGGGGCGGAGTCAAGATCGGAAGATATTGAAAAAGCTCGCCATATGACGCCGGGGCGACCTTCTCCGGCAGGGAGGGACCGCGGGGCAGGGCGCAGCCCTGTGGGCGCGTCATAAGCGGGCGCGTGCGCCCTTCCATCCTGCCGTCTGGGAGACAAGAAAAAAGGGGCCTTGCGGCCCCTCCTTCCTGTAGTCGGTCAGCGCAGCAACGGCGGCATCCATCCGTGCGCCTCCGCCTCGCGCTCGGCCAAGGCTGCCAATTCGCCCTTCTTCATCTTCGCCCATGACGGGGCAGGGGGCGCATTCCGCATCGCTTCGAGGTCGGCCATGATCGCGGCCTTGCCGATCCGCCCGAAATATCCGGCTGCGGTCGGGCGATACCATTGCGTCATGTCCAGCTTGAGCGTGTCGGATAGGGTTGCGCCCTCCGCCGTCCCGAAGCGGTTCTGGTCGTTCTTGCTCTCGACGGCATCCAGCCCGTGCGCCGTTGCCACGGCCAGCACGTCCAGCAACTGCGTCTGGCGGGCGGTCATGCACCAGTCCCACAAATCCGCCCGATCCCCCGGCAGCAGGTCGCCGATGCGGTCACGCTCCTCGTTCAACGCCATGACGGCAGGGGCCGCGTCATGGTCCTTCATCGCCGTGCGAAGGCTGCGCTTGGTGATCCACGCTTTCAGGATGCCCTTGGGCTGGTTGTAGAAAACGTCCGCCGCCATCGTATGCACGACTAGGGCAAGGGCCGTTTCAGGGCTGCGGGCCAGTTCGATCCGCAACGCCGCCGTGCGCTGCGCCGTCAAATCCTCGACCAGTGAGGCGGGCAGGGCTGCGGGGCCGCTGACAGTATCCGCCTCCTCGTCGTCCCCGGTCGTGCCGTTCCCCTCGTCGGCCTCCGGCTCGATCTCGCCGGGACGGATCAATCCGCGCTCGATCACGGCTTCGCCGCTATAGGACAGACAGACCACGGCTCCGGCAACGGCCTTCGCCTCATGCGACCATGACAGGGCGGAGTCGTCGTCCTCGTCGCTATCCCCTTCTGGAGCAAACTCGGCCTCGGCTTCCTCGAACGCCTGCCTCTCGATCCAGTCGAACGATAGCCGCGCTTCGGTCCATGACCAGCCTTCCGCCTTCACCTCGGCGGCCACGCTTTCCAGCTTCTCCATGGTCATGCGGTCCAGCAGGGCAACGTCCTGCAAAAACCCGCCTCCCTTCGCGTCGAACAGGTCGCGCCGCACCATGCCGCCCGCCGCCTCGTAAGCCTCGATGCCGACGAACCGCGCCCGCCTGTCGCTGCTGGCGACTTCTCCTTCGGTCAAAGCCTGACGGATGGCGCGGGGGTCGTTCCTCTGCCACTCGGCCATGCCGTCCAGCACGGCTTCCTGCCGCTCATGGTCGTCGCTGACGGTGAAAGCCTGCAAGGCTTCAAGCTCGATCTCTCCGTCCCGGTACAGGGCGAAGATGCGGGGGCTGACGCGGGCAAGGACCATCCGCTTCCGCACCGTCGATGCCGCCACCCCGAACCGCGCCGCCACCTCGTCCACGGTCGCGCCGTTCTGGATCAGGCCGCTCCATGCCGTGAACTGGTCGGCGGGGTGCATCGCCACCCGCACGACATTCTCCGCGAGGGACAATTCAGCGGGGTCCGTGTCGTCGTCCCGCATGGTGCAGGCGACCGGATGGGTTTTTGGGATCGTACCGTCCTTCGCCAGCTTCTTCAAAGCCAGCAACCGCCGCTGCCCCGCCACGACGACGAATTTGCCCTTGGGGGCCGAGCAGATGGTCAGGGGATTGATCAGGCCGTGCGCGGCGATAGATGCCGCCAGTTCATCGATGCCGGTCTCTACAGCGGTTTTACGGACGTTTCCGTTCCACTGGGTCAGTTTTACAAGAGATACTTCACGTAATGCATGGTTGGCCATGGTCTTTCTTTCTTGGTTGCTAAAAGGGTTGCGCATGCAACCCTGCTAGGCCAAGCGCCAATGAGCGGGAGGGAAGCCGTCCAGGACCGGCGGCCGGGGAGGGGGATCACCCGGTTTGCAGCCCTTGCGAAAACCGGGGACACCCCGGCCGACGCGCTTGCGTCCAGTCCTTGACGGCGGGAACCGCAGGTTCCGCTTCGATCGCGGATGCGATCACATGACGGCCGGCGCAGCCGGTTCTTAGTGGGGCCGTAAGGCGTGGGGGGGGAGCGGACGACCCATGTCGATCCTGGTAGCGGCGGGCTGGCCTGAAAGGTCAGGGGGCCACTTCCTGCTTCCTGATGGGCGGCCTTAGCCGGGGGGAGCGGACGACGAAGTCATGCCTGGTAGCGGCGGGCTGGCCACAGGCCAGGGGGCTCTTCCTCGTCTCGCGTCAGCGATCGTCACCGTATGGCGGAAACACCTTCTGGTTCCGGGAGGCGAAGCCGAGTAGAGCGCGGCCCGCGCCTGCGCGGGTGACGCCCGGTAAGAATGCCTGCCGTACCTTTGCCACACCCTGCGACTCCGCTGTGCTTAGGTCAGCGCTATGCCACGGTGGAACTTGCAAGGCCGTGCCATAGAATTAAGGTGGGCTTCGAAGCGCTGCGAATGCTGATCCATTTGAAGGCAGAACTCGCAATGAGTGAACAAGAATTTTATCCTCGCAGAGAAGCCTTCCGCGAGATCGATTTTCTTCTAACGCAACTTGCCGAAACCGTCAGAGAAGAACTGAACAAAGCGCAGTTGTTAATGCGCGAACTGTATCTGGAACCTGGCTGGGTTTTCGACACGCAGCGGTTGCTGCAGGCTGATGTACCTGCTGATTTTATAAATATTATTAGATTGATATCTCTTATCGATAGGGTAAAATTTCATCAGACGGCAAATGGCGTAGCTTTCCTGGAAATTACCTATGGAAACATACCCGAATTTGTCGGTTTTTCATCGAAGAATAGCGAAGAAGCAAGGGAACACAGAGTGGACGATAAGGACCAGGACATAGCTGAACTTCAAAAAGAAATATTTGCATTATCAGAGGTTTTTCAGCGCATCGACACCAAGACTGAAACACTGTCGACAATCAACAAGGAAAACGCCGATCGCGCAGTCAAAATCGAACAGCTGCTGAACGAACGTCGGCTGGGCTGATTTAAAATATCGCCTAGAACGGTATTATAATAAGCTCAGATGGGAGTGAGCAGCACCGCCATGCCTCAATCTCCGAAACCAGACTCGTCCATCAGTATTAAGGGAATGATCGATTTTATCCGTGGATTGAGAGAGAAAGCCGAGCAGACCGAAGAGAGAGTGGACCGGACGATCAAGGAAGCCACGGCCACAGCGGAGGCCCAGAAGGAAATATTGGATCGGCTGGGATCGCCAGATAAGCGATAAATTAAGCTAGCTTGCCGCGCCCGCATTTACAATCCGATGAGCATCTTCGATGGCAACCGATCCCGCCGCTATTCGCGCGAGTATGATCAATAACGGCAGTTTCATTATCCTGATGGAGGTGGTATTCGGCGGGGTCCTTCCCTTTCTTCCCTTCAATTATGTAAGTATTCCGCTAACAATTTTCTCGACAATAGCGACATTTTTCATTTTCTCCCTGTTCATGCTCTCCTTCAATGAAATTGAAGCCGCAGGCAGCCGCCCGACTTGGCTGGTCGCGGTATTTTTAGTCGTCAATCTGGTCCTGGTCATTACGCTTTTCGCGCATCTGTACGACTGGAGCGGCATCGTCGGTGATAACTGCACAAACGGTGATTTTTTCGACGCGTGTTATTTTTCCATCATTACCCTGACGACTGTGGGATATGGCGACTGCCACGCGATCGGTCGCGTCGGCAAGACGATTTCGGCGATTGAAGCTTTGTGCGGATTTTTAGTACTGGGCTTATTGTTGTCAGCTATCCAGAATATATTCAGGCCCACATCGCGCTAAAAGCTTGAAGACGGGTCGGACGGCCTGCTCCTCGTCGGTCACGCGTCAGAACAGGCTGCGTGAATTTCGACGTGATTTCAGACGGGCCGGAAGCCTGACAGGACAGTCACCGCGTTCGCGTCACCGGGGGCGGGCGCTGCTCGCCTATGACCCGGCGCCACTGCCGACGCCCGATGGAAAGGCAGGAGGGGCGTCTGTCCATTCAGGCGGTAAGGCTGGGGGCGCTGCCCTCAACGACGCATCAAGGGGGTCGGTCCTCGCCATGCACGCTATCGCTGCGCGTGGCTCCGGTCCCGGCCTGCGGCCGTCCCATGACGCTCTGCCCCCCGCGTTCGCCACGTGGCAGGGGTGCTGACGCACCCGGAATTCAAAGGAAGCAAGACCGATGAGGGAAGGCACCCTGGAGAAGATGCTGCACACGGCGGCCGAACTGCGGGCCTTGCTGGATGGCTCGGATATGACAGAGGCGCAGCGCGCCTTCGTGCAAACCACACTCGCGAACATGGAGACGGCGTTCCACGATCAGGCGGACCAGGTTCGGGCCATCCGGGCGGCCATGCCGCGCCGTGACGATGCCGGCGGCAGGACGACGGTCGCCTATGTCGATCAGCTGCTCGGAAAAAGCAGCAAAGGCCGGCTGCATTAGAATGGCGCTTCGGAGAAGGTATTACTGACCGTCTGGCGGCTCAAGGATCATCGCGGTCTGCGGGTCTTCTGGCGGTAAGGGCAGATCCGCAAGGCCATAGGCTTCCATACCAGCCTCCCTCGCGTAGCTCCGGACATCGGCATCGTCGGAATACATGACCGTCGCGCCTTCGACGGCGCCGATCGCTGCAATCTGTCGATCGAACTTGATCTTGGCCTTGCCGGCGTCGGGGTTGCCGCCCTTGCGTCGTCCCTGCTGCCGGGCCTGAGCGATGCGCACGGCGGCCTCTACGGCGGCCCGCTCGTCGAAGCTGGCCACCCGAAAGCATGCCTGCCGGCTGATCGCGGCCAGATACTCGGGACCGGCCTGGCCCGCATTGACCAGTATCTCGCTCAATGCCGGCGTCGGGATGATGATTTTCACCCCTTCTTCCGAAAGATTTTCGATGAGGTAATCGACACGCTCTTTCGCCCGCGGAGTCGAAGCGTTTGCATTTTCCTCGAATACGAAGATCAGTATAGAAGCATCGAAGACGACCATCAGTGCAGTTCACCCTCATCGTCGCGACGCAGGTTTTCCAGCTCCGCAAGCGGGTCGGCGATGTCTTTCCATTGACTGCCCGTTATCGACCGCAGGGCGTGAACGGTATCGCTGAGGCTATCGGTTTTCAGAACGTCGAAGCGATGCACCCGGAACCGCAGAAGGGTCCACTTGCCGTTGGCTTCGCGCGTCCACCGTCCCGTTCCGTGGATGCGAAGAGGCTCGAACAGGTGCTTACCGAGTTCGCGGGCGATATGCCGGGTCGTGTCGCAGTTCGTGTAGGTCGTATCGCCATTCTGCAGGCGCAGGCTGATGCTCTCGTCCTTGCCGCCTACGGAAATGAGGATGCCGTCCAAATGGCCCTCCTGATTGAACGGGCCATAGCTCTGCGGCTTCTGACGGGTTCGCCCCGGAAACGCCAGCAACGCGACGGCTTCGTCCGGACCGTCGATATAGATACGCCCGACCGCGTTGTCGTTGGCGAGCCGGTCGTCGATCTGGTCGAAGACCTTGGCCATTTCCTTGGTCGGATTGCCCCGGCGAACATCGCTCAAGCGGGCCGTGACCTTTGGTAAATCTTCGTGTTCGATGCGCACCGCGATCTTGGTGCTGCCTTTTTCCAGCCCTGCGAAATGAACAGCATTGTCCTTGCCGAGCAAAGCGGCGAAATCAGCCATATACTCCGCCAGCTTCGCCATCGGAATAGTTTCCGGCGAATAGGCGTCTATATAGAAAATCAGGCGTCTTTCGTCACTCATTTGACCGGTCCTGGACCTTTATCCTTCTGGTTGTGCAAACGGTCCGTCATGGGCTGCCAGCCGATTGCTCAGAAATTTTCACTGGCTTACTCAGATATGGAAACAAAGCCAGAACATAAAGTATGCCAGATCGCATACCTTGTGGCTAGCAATGGCTCATCGCGCATTCGACGGCGTTCCGACTGCACTAGGGCAGGGGATGAAGCTGCACGGACCATCCCGGCGGCGCGCCCTTGCAAAACTCTTGGATAGGCGTCTCGCACAGATGCACGGTGGCGGGCTTCGCCCCGCATTTCTCGCATTTCAGACGGGGTACGATCTCGCCCAGGTGATGGCCCGGCCCGAGGCTGCGGACCATCATCCTGATCGGATGCATGACGCTGCGTCCACAGTCGCACCGCACGTCCAGCCAACACCCCTCAAGCTCGTTCAAACGGGCTTTTAGCGCCAGGGGGGCGCTATAGGTGGGCGGATCATCAGCCATGGGGCCGCTCGTCGCCCAGATGCCGGGCCAGGCGCTCATAGGCTGCCGACAAGGCTTGTCGTCGCTCGGCAGGGTGCTGGATCGCCAGGGCGGCCTTATAGGCGGTCGCGGCGGGCAATCGCCCTGCCAGGTCGGTCAGATAGTCGAGGGCTTCCAGTACGTCTCTGTCGTGCCGGAAATCACGGTCCTCGGTCTGCTCGATGGCGGCGGACAGGATCGCCAGGGCGTCCCGCTTGCCGTTGCCGTCCGCGCCGTCATGCGCCCATATCCCGAAATGCGTCACATCCCGGTAAATCTTGCTGTAGTCCATCGATGTTGCCCCCATGAATTGGAACAATACTAGAACACATTTCGGGAAATGTTATTGCGTATAGCTGATTTTAATCTTCTCGATATACAGTCCAGATATGGCAAAAGGCCCGCGCTTTACACCTCGACCGGCCAAACCCGCGAAACCGACAACGGCCGCCGAGGGCGCACCGCACGTCCGCGCTTTCATGGTCAAGCTGTTCGACCGGCAGGACGGCGCGGCGGCTCACTGGCCTCTCATTGCGGAAACGCTGCTCAAGGAAGCCTTCGCCGCTCTCGACCAAGCGGCCGCTGATCCCAGAACGGCCGCGCTCGCCCTCTCGATCACGCGGCGCGTCCATAGCGGGGCTTATGACAGGATCACGGCGGCCCCGGCCGATGCCTTCAAGGATGCACCAGCCCCGGCAAGGTCGGCCCCCTCGGTCGATTACGAAGGGCCGCAATACCATCCGGTTGATAGGCCCGACGCGCCGCTCGCTCGGTAAGTCGATGGCCTAGTGGCTCGTGTGCCGGGTCCATTGCTCCACCAGCTTCATAACCTCGCAGAACGTCATGTCCAGGCGGTGCCATTGTAACACCCTGACCGCCGCCTCCTGCGCCCAAGCCTGCGGCACGGGCTGGGCGCTCATGTTGCGATAGGCACGCTCGACCGCTTCATGGCACATGTCAGAGGCTCCCCATCGGCAAGGCATGCCAACCGACCAGCCCATGTAGAGGCCGACGCAGATAATCAGGGCGGCGGACGAATAGGGGGCGCCCTCCACCTTCGATCTGGTGCCCTCGAAGCGCGAGGCGGGCCGCTACCCAAATACGAGAGTTAGGATCTGGCCCCCCAGCATAAATCATACGGATCATTCGGATTACAATCCCATAGCGAAGAAACGGAACGGTCATTTGGGATGTTGGCTTTCACAAAATCATGAATAGCCACCAAAGAACCGAGACTAGTGCGATATGCAATATTCTTATTTTCCAAATGAACAGACAGTTTTATCCTCTTCTCCGTTGATAACTGCTTGAACGCCGGGCCATGACCGGCCGCGCTTATTGATTTCAACAAATGCGCTGTTGCTTCGGGGTGAAGCAACGCGGTTCTCCTGGTAGAGCGTTTTGACTTTGAGCTCTCAGCATGATGGCCTGCTTCGGAAGTCTTTTTGCTTTTCTCCGTCATTGATTTTGCTCCTACGGTTGCAAGATCTGAGCTCTGACCTGGAACAATCTGAGCAGTAGCGCCTGATTGACGATTGCCAAAGCGCCTTCTTCACCTTGAGTTCGTACAGGCGCGGAAGCAAGTGCGCCGAGCGAAGACACACCCAAGTCGCGGAGAATGCCTCCACGAAGGGCGGCCAGCGTCGCGCCTGAAGGAACATAGAGACCTAATGTCAGTTTATGGAGGTCTTTACGGATTGACTGCGCTGTGAACGAGGCGTCCGCAACATGTAAGCCACGACCGATAGGGGTAAAGGTGACTTTCGGCGCCACAGAAACATCAATTGTCGTTGTGAATTGAAGCTGCTCGGCCATCTGGGATGGCCCTTTCGGGCCCGATGGATCATCTCCGACCTTACCTGATAGATTATCGAATAAGGCCATCACCGTAAATTCGTGAACAACTTCATCAATACCAATTTTGCCAGCGATCGGATATATCATGTCTTTACGTTCGACCTGATATCCAAATCTGCAATAATCTGGATCAACACTGTTAACGAGCGTGCCGAAAGTATCTGTTATGGTAAAAATTCGTGTATTTTGTCTTTCTAAATCAAGCTTTGCGCCAAACCCAAATGACCTATTAGATCTCGGAAAGACATTTATTAAATTTAGCGACCCGTCATTATTATTAGTCTCAGTCATTTCAAGATTATAGTTATATGCAATACCCGTTCTCCATATTAGATCGACGACTTTTTGTGCTGCCCCTGTCAGCATCGCAGGCTTAAATTTCTTGATTGCACTAGGGTCAGTCTTCCGGGCTTCGCTATATAAATTTCCCAGATCTCTGGAGCGTTCATCGACACGATGCGCGCCGGCGTTGCGCGGATCGGTTAAGTATCCAAGCACCGAGTCGATCACAGCTTCTCGGGTCTCACAACGGATTTGACGGGCGATCTGACGACTAGTTACACCCGAAAAATCCTCCGGGAGGGGGTGTATTGCGCATCCTCCCACGTACAAACCCATGACGGCGCCTGTTAACTTGGCGGCATAAGCAGAGAAATTCCGCAGCTTTCCCAGATACTGCTGTATCATTCCGCCGCCCCTAAAAAATTTATCGTTAGATGAAACTAAGGCGGTCTTCGCCGCGCCATTGGCACGACGATGCCACGCGGACGCTGCGATGTCTGTTGCATTTTTGCGCCTACATTGATTACAAAACTCGCTCTCCGCAATTCCGGAAAGGCACTTCGATGAGTCGTCTTGTCAGACCTGATTTTAATACCAGCTCGCTGTTCACGTTACGCCCTGGTCCTGTTAACGTGTTGACAAATACTCCTGCGGCTTCAGGAACACCGGGAGCGCCCACGACTAATCAACAGGAAAACGTAGCGGTCGACAATTACACAACGAGAATTGTTAAATACATTCCGACCGAAGTTATTTCTTTCAACCTTGCCGCGGACAAGTCAGTTCAAGCGCTTCAGTCGTCTACCGGTGATAGCATTTTCGTAACGGCAAGCAAGAGCGCCCCTGGTTTGCTAACCGGAGCAGTATTTCTTGTTTGTCTCTTCGGCCTGCCTTTTTATTACAAAGCAGCTGCTGATCGTGGCCAGCCAATCGGGATAAATGTCACCATATCTATGGCAGCGTTTATCCTGTGGAGCTATGCCACTGATGGCTCTATGTGGAACAGTTTTGGTTTGAAACTGTTCGATCCCTCCATCGCAAGTCTATCCATACTAATATTCACATTTATCGTAGGATTTGTAGTACCAGGAAAATAATGATCATTGTGTTACAAAGCCTCAACCAGAAGTTTCTTTAATCGTCGATGGTGTGTAAAAACGCGTAAGCGATAGAAAGATCTTTCCGAGAACAACCTAGGCAGCCCTTAGCAAACAATCCGACAGCGTCCTCCAGCGGGGCTGTATGTCTGCCGCCTAGAGGATGATCTTACACCTTTGGGATGCGCTCTCGTTTTCACACAGTGCGCACCCCTAGCAGCCGATCAGCAGGGTTCGGTTTGGGTATGCCTCAATAGAACCAAGCCGGGAATGGTCTTATATAATCAGCTTGACCATTCAAATCGAACCGGTATCATGAGACCTATCCTAATCGAACCGATTAGCAGGTTTCATGTTCGTCCGCGCCTATCTGCGCGCCTCCACCTCCGAGCAGGACGCGACCCGGGCGCGGGCGCAGCTCGACGCCTTCGCGACGGAGCGGGGTCTGAATATCGCCGCGACCTATGTCGAGAACGAGAGCGGAGCGACGCTGTCGCGGCCGGAGCTGTTCCGCCTGCTGAAAGATTGCCGTGCTGGCGACGTGCTGCTGATCGAACAGGTCGATCGCCTGTCCCGACTTACCTCGGACGACTGGACGAAGCTGCGGGCGGAGATCGACGCCAAGCGGGTGCGCATCGTGGCGCTCGACCTGCCCACCTCCTGGAGCCTGGCGACGCCGGCCGATGAGTTCACGGGGCGGGTCTTCCAGGCCATTAACGGCATGCTGCTCGACGTCCTCGCGGCGGTCGCCCGCAAGGACTACGACGATAGGCGCCGCCGTCAGGCGCAGGGCCAGGCCCGCGCCAAGGCGGCAGGCCTCTACCGGGGCCGCCAGGAGGATACGAAGCGGAACGAGGGGATAGCGGCCATGCTGAAGGCTGGTTCGCCCTGGAGTCAGATCCAGGCTGCTACCGGCTGCAGCCGGTCGACTCTCGCCCGGATCGCCAAGCGAGCGAAGACCGCCTCAATGCAGGATGCGGGCTTCTGATGCCGATCCGTCGCGAACATCGCTACTTCTACCCGATCGACTGGAAGCAGCTCTCGGCCGTCATCCGTTTCGTACGGGCGCGCGGCCGGTGCGAAGGTTGCGGCCGCCCACACCTGCAGGACGTGCAGCACCTGGGCGACGGCAGGTGGTGGGACGTCGAGGTAATGCGCTGGCGGGATGGTCAAGGGCGGCTCGTACGGCGCATCCTGCCCGCCCCCGAACGGATGACGGAGGACGAAGTAAGGATGACGCGAGTGGTGCTGGCGACGGCGCATCGAAACCACGACACGACCGACAATACGGACGCCAATCTCGCGGCCCTGTGCCAGCGGTGCCACATGCTGCACGATCGACTAGAACATCAGCGGCGCAGGTACATCACCTTGCGTGCGCGGAAGGCCATCGGCGACCTGTTCAATGGGATTTATTCTCGCATCTGAAGTCTGCAGCACCGCAACGTGATCATCGTATATTGCAGGCCCAAATTCTAATCACATATCATGTTTGAAGCCTACGCTTCGTCACCCTAGACAAGGAACTCAGAGATGAAACAGCCAGGACTCGACGGTCGTCACCGCGATAAAAACCCGCCTAAGGCTGGCGAAATCCAGCAGAAGCGCGGCGATACCCAAAACCGCAACTTGGACCGGCCGATCCAGCAGTTTCCGTCAAACACCCGCCTGGATACGATGCGCGAGCGTACCGGCAAGGTCGGCGTGGAAGCTGTCCGCCGGGAAGCCGCGAAGCGGGACAAGTAGCTCGCCGCGTGCCTGGCTCGATCCAGATCGAGTGTTCCCCGTGCCGATGGTTCGCTGCTGGGACCAGAACCCATAGCCGTCACATGAGCGGCTATGGGTCAGTGCCAGCTCAGAAGTCCACCGAGTCGCTCGGATGGGCGACGCGCTCTTTCAGGGCGTCGGACATCGGGAAATTCAGGTTTTCGTTGTGGGGCGGGATCGGGCTCTCGAACCACTTGGCGTAGAGCTTGGTGAAGGCGCCGGAGGCCATCATCCCCTTAAGGACGCCATCCATGAGCGCTTTTAATTCCGTGTCCTCCCGCTGCATCATCAGGCCATAGGGCACCAGAGCGTAGGTTTCCGGCAGGAAGGCATACGCGGCCGGATCGGGTGTACGCGCCCGTAGGCTGGCAAGCAAGATATCATCCTCCATGAAGGCGGCGGCGCGGCCGCTCTGAAGCGTCAGCATGGACTCGCCATGATCCTTGCCTTGGATGATGTTGAAGCTGCCGCCCTTGTTCTTGATGTCGAAGGCGAAGCCGGTGGCGTTCGAGCCCTGGGTGACGACCACGGTCTTGCCGTTGAGGCCCTTCACGTCGTGGATGTCGGAGGAAACCTTAGTCAGCCACCGGGCCGAGGACACGAAGGTCGCCACCGTGAAGGAGACTTGCTTTAGGCGGGCCGGGCTGCTCGACGTCGCGCCGCACTCCATGTCGATCGTGCCGTTCTGGATGAGCGGGATGCGGTTGGAGGAGTCGACCGGCTGTAATTTAACGTCCAGCTTGTCCAGCTTGAGGTCAGCCTTGATCTTGTCGACGATCTGGGAACATAGGTCGAGGGAGAAGCCGATCGGCTTCTGGCTGGCGTCGAGATAGGAAAACGGGATCGACGCCTCGCGGTAGCCGAGCGTCACCGTGCCGGTCCGCTTGATCTTGGCCAGTGTCGGGCTATCGGCGGCAGCCGCCGTGGCGGCGAAGCCGAGCGCAACGGCCCAGGATATTCTTACAAGCGTCTGCCCCAGAAACATCGGTTGCTCCTCTCGATGAAAACGGTCCCCATGCGGGTCGCGTGAAACGGAGGCCGGCCAAGTCGGCCGGCATCAGTGCTGGGCGGGCTAGCCGAGCTTGGACAGCACGGCGGTGCGGGGCTGTGTGGAGGGCACGTTGCGGGCGCGAATGGCTTCAATGAGCCGGTCGATGTCCGCCGGGGTGTTGAACATGCCGAGCGATACGCGAATGCCGTCACGCTCAGGCGACACGCGGATGCCGTTCTGGGTGAAGTAATCCAGCCATTCGGCCGCCGGCAGCGCAATGACGTAGATGTGCGGCGAGCGGTGCTGCCGGTCGCGCGGACCGACCAGGCCGACATCGAGCTGGTCGAGGCGCTCGATGAGGTGGTCGCCGAGATCGAAGCAGTGGCTCTGGATGTTGTCGATGCCTACCTCGTTGATGAAGTCGATGGCGGCACCGAGGGCCTGGATCGCCGGCAAGTTGTAGTTGCCAAGCTCGAACCGCCCGGCCGTCGCCGGCAGGGCCATGTTGTCCGCCCGGGCGATGAAGTCCGCCGGGGGCTCGGCAAGGCTGGCGGCGGCCAGATAGGCCGGCTCCATCTCGATCTTGGTCGAGTCCCAGTAGAGCAGACCGAGCCCTTGCGGCACCAGCAGGCCCTTGTGCGTACCCGAGCCGATAAAGGTCGCCTTCATCGCCTTGGCGTCGATCGGGGTCACGCCGATGCCCTGCATGACGTCTACCACGAAGTAGAGCCCGTGCTGTTCGCAGAGTTCGCCCACGCTCTCGACGTCGAAGCGGTGGCCAGCATGGAAGGTGACATGCGACATGGAAATGGCGCGAGTCTGGGCGTCGATGTAAGGCCGGAAGCTGTCTGCGTTCACCACCTCGGTCATGGGGATAAACACGACCTCGACGCCCTTCTTCTTTAAATTGAGGAAGGCATAGGCGTTATTAGGATGGTCGCCATGGATCATCAGCACCTTGTCGCCGGCTTTGAGGGGCAGCGCATTGGCGGCGATGTTCATGCTCTCGGAGGTGTTCTTGGTGAAGGCGATCTCGTGCGGCTGTGCGCCGATGAGGGCCGCCACCTTGGCCCGGGTCTCTTCCAGGCGGTTGAGCCAGACCTGCTTGGGGCCGGCCGTCTCGAACCCTTCGTGGAGAAACAGCTCGTAGGCCGCCTTCACGGAGCGGGATAGCGGCGTCTGGAAGCCGCTGTCGAGGTAGACGATGTGCTCGGCGGCCGGGAATGCCTGGCGGATGGCGGCGACGTCGTAGGTCTGGGTCATGATCGCTCCGGTGACGCGGACGTGCCGGAGCATCGTGCCGGACGTATCCGGCAGCCTCACCGACCCGTCTCGGCTTCCCGCTGACGCAAATTGCGCTGAACTATCGGCTCCTGCCCAGAAGTTCGGCACGGCAGTTCGTTGCCGCAAAAATACACTGTGCCCAGGCAGCGTCGAGCCTGAACATCACGTAACAGTACTTTTTATTCCGAAAATCGATAAATACTTATTCGTCGCGATCCTGCATGATGGTGTCGGACAACAGCCGGGCGGCCTCCTGCAGGGGATCGATAAAGGCATCAAGGCCGGCGAAATCGACGCGGGCCGAAGGCACGGAAACCCCAAGGCAGGCGATCAGGTCGCCGTCCGGCGACACGATGGGAACGGCGCAGCCGACGACGCCGAGGACGTATTCCTGATTGGTCTTGGCCCACCCGCGGCAGCGGATGATGTCGAGCTGGACCAGCAGGGTTTCTGGGTCGGCGATCGTGGTGGGGGTGTATCGCACCAGAGGCAGGGAATGGGCGAGGCGATGCCGCACCTTGGCGGGCAGCCGGCTCATGTAGATTTTGCCCGTGGACGTGCAGTGAAGGGGTGCGGCGGCGCCTGGGTTGAACTGCAACCCCTGTGGCTGCTTCGACTGGACGCTATCGACATAGGCCACGGCGTTGTCGCGCACGATGCCGATCTCGCATTGCTCGCCGATCCGATCGGCCACGGCGCTCAACACGGCGTTTCGGCGCACGGTGCGGAAGGCCGCCCCGATGGTCTTGGCCGAAAGCGTCACCAGGGCGCTGCCAACGACATACCTTTTCGTGCCAAGCGCCTTCTGCACGAGGCCCCGGCCTTCGAGGTTGCCGATCAGGCGATGCGCGGTGGGCAGGGGCAAGGCGAGCGCGGCGGCGATCTCGGCGACCGACAGCGCCTTCTTCTGCTCGGCCACGAAGGTCAGGATGGCAAGTGCCCGGTCCAGTGGCCCGTCCTGGGACCTGGCAAGCTCGTCGGCCACTGATCAATCCTCGGCGCGAATGGGGTTCGCCTATGTCCTACCGGGGCGGCTCTGCAAAGGTCCAAGGGTGGTCACGCCTATGGATCAGCGGCATCGCTCGGATCGATGCGGTCAGAGTGGGCGCATCGACGACTGGTACGAAAATCAAGATATGTGAACGGAGACCGTACGAGGCGTTTCTCCCCCCAGTGCCGGTAGGCTGCAAAGAACGCCCTTCGCGACGCTAGAAGAAGCCAGCCGCGCTAGGATGCGAGCGCAGCGGCTCTGGGCGATACGCCTTTACCTCGCCCATTTGTGGAACGGCATCGGCAGCGAGCCGTGTCAAAACCGTCGAATGAAGGTCCCCCTCGACCGTTCGAGCCTTTTCTGACCACGTCAGCTTATCATTGGACAGCCGGCGCAAGAGAGCTGGCTGTAAATCGAGAAGCGCTTGTCGCTCATCGTGTTGCAACCCGAGCGGATCGATCGATGTCACGAGGAGTTCGGGACGGATTTGCACGGCAGGGATCGCAGCACGCAGCTCGTCAACCATCCACTGCAACGCAATGTCGGAAAGACGTGACTCCTCTTCGGAGTAGCTGCCCCCTATATCGGAGTGATTGCCGGCGAACCATACCTGCACCAGCCAGTCGACGTGTCCGCGATCCTTGTTCCATTCGTAGTCGGCGTTTCTGCCCCACCCGACGCGGGGAAAATTAGTACGTGCTTCATCGATCGCCTGGGCATGGCGTAGGAAGCGCACTTCCTTATCGACGTACTGATCGTAGTTCTTGCCGGTCCATCGAGCGAAATGAACCCGCGGCCTCAGCGACCAAGCCTTGCGCCAGTGGTGTAGAGAGGGCCGTTCAACCGGGTCGGGGAAAAAGTATTTAAACTGCCCATAGAGTAGGGTCCCCGCCCAGTAAGCCGCCGCGATTGGAACGAGCGTGACGAGCGAAGCCAGCCACCACGGCGCGAGCCACCAAGCGAGAGCCGTAGCCAACAGCAGTGCGCTCGCCGCTACGAATGCAATCAGGCTCACCCAGCGGTTGCCAAGTGCCGCCACGGTGTCGAAAACACCGATGAACGTCGGCTGCACATTGCCCTGAGCTTCGCCGTCCACGCCCATGCCTTCCGAGGTATATTTCTGGCGGTACCTTCGAGCCTTCTCTTCCCGCTCGGACTCGTACTGTCCGCGAGGATGGCCCGCACCGTGATTGTAGACGTACCGAACGCCATCCGCCGCTATCTTGCGTAGGCGGGGACCGTAACGGGGGACGGCCCCGCCGTGGCCGTCTGTCCCCGGCACACCGCAGAGGTTCATGACATTGGCGAGCGCTCGCACCGTATAGGCACCACGGCTGAACCCGAACAGGCAGACCTGATCGCCAGGCTGGTAATTCGCGATCACCGCAGCGTAGCAATCGATCACGTTGTCATCGATGCCGGTGCCAATTCCTGAAGCGAGTAGGTTCCTCAACCGTCGGAAAGTGAAGCCGTTGGTC
>NZ_JAKSYK010000019.1:0-7337 GCF_022829425.1 Methylobacterium sp. J-072
GGCTAGACGTATAACGATGAATACAACCCGCGAATAAAAGCGACACACCCAGGGCGTGTACTGATATGCATAATCGTCGTGCTAAGCTCCGGGTCGAAGCTACTATCGAAGGCCGTGTCGCATTCCCGGGGATCGATGCCGAGGTACGCTGCATCGTGACAAACCACTCACCCGCAGGTGCATGCCTCGTCTTCACGCCCGGGCTAGCAGTACCCCGCTACTTCGACCTTGCGATCGGCCAAGAGCCGGTTTCGTCGGGTGTTCATGTGATCTGGCGTCGCGAGGACTCGGTAGGCGTGGCCTATGCTGCCCCACGGGTGGGGGTACCGGACGTCATTCCGGGCTAGCTTGAAGCTTCACAGTCTAGCCGTTTTCGAAGCGCCTCCTGAAGGGAATGGCGGGGGCGGCCCGCCGGGTATCACGCCGCTTAGAGTACCCCGCGTGTTGAACACCCTGTTGGCTCTATTGGCCGTCGTCGTCGTCATGGCCGCTCACGGCGTGGCCAAGCTGGTGCTTCTGCCGTTCCGGGCATTGCGCGGCCTGTTCCGACACAGTGCCAAGCCGGTGCAGGTCACGGCCCGCTAACCAGATCCCGGCACCCTACGCGGACGCCGGTGAGATCGACGACCTCCCCCGCCAGCCCGTGATCAGATCGGGCGGCGGGGCCGAGCTGGTCCAGCACAGGTACGCAGACCGATTAAAACAAGGCCGGCGTCGTGAACGAGTAGTCGAGCTTTACGCCGAACTGGAACTGATCTGGACTACCAAACGGGCGCCGGACCAGTGGGCTGTCGCCGGATGCACCCAAGATGCGAGTGTAGCCAGCGAAGGCCGTGTACGCCCAAGTCTCGTTTTGCGTGTAGGTCACAGCACCGAGCACGCCCGCCGAGTAGAAGCTTCGCGGGTCATAGGGTGTGACCCGGCCGTTCAGGGCGGCTTCGGCCGGTGACACGCCAAAATACTTCCGGGCAAAGCTGGCATCGCCGATATTGAAGCGTGGGCCGATGGAGAACAAAAGCTTCTCCGTCGGGATCAGATAGTCGGCCGCGACCGAGCCGACCGTGCCGTGATGTCCGTAGACGCCCTGCCGAGCCTCGACGCGGGTGCGGATGAAGGAGACTGGGTAGAACTCGGCGAACACGCCGGGCTCAACTGCAAATCGCGCGTCGCGGAGCCCGAACAGGTGGCGTCGGTCGTCGCCATAGTAGCGGCCAGGTACAATGCGAGCGGTCGGCCCGATGCGAAACACCGGATCATCATAGAGGGACAGACTGAAGCCATCGTCCGGAGCCGAGAAGCGGCGCGGTTCTCCGAGACGACGAATGTCGATGGAGGGATAGCCGACAGGCGTGTAGTCGCTGGCGCCGGGATAACGGGGCACGATCTGTAGCGAGCCGCTGACCGTCACCACCCAAGTGCTTGGATCGACTTGAGTAAAAGTCGGCACTGGACGTGGCAGGACAGCGCTCAGGTCTGCGGCATGGGGCGCAGTCGTACCGCATACGACAAAGACCGCGATTACGCCGAAGAAGGCGCGAAACCGCAGGGTACGATGGGGTGATGATGGCATGGCCACGCTTTATGGCGCCTTTTCATCCCGCCCGCATGCACATGCTGCTCAACTCTCGTCCGAACGGCTCGCAATAGGATCGGCCGTGATGATTTAGCAACGTTCTCCCGAGTCGGATCGCAAGGGTAGCTTCGATCCGATCAATCACCCCTGGGGCTCGGATCGCCACCTCAGTCAGCTTAGTTCGAGAGGATAGACTTTTCGCCGCCGTGCACGGGCTATCAAGTCGGCGCCGGCTCGATCCAGATGAACAGCAGTGTCGCAATCACAAGAAGCGCACCAAATATGTAGGCAGCATGGAAATCTAGGCGGTGCTGAGACGCTTTTCCGATCCCGGACATGATCAGCTTTATCGCCGTGGCGATACTAGCGCCTCCAGAGCCTATGATGAGGGCAAAAAGGATCCAGCCAGCAAGCGTATGGGGCATGGATTGCTCTACTGCAGTCGGCTGAGGCCGTCCATTGGACAATACGTAAACCGCTTACGAGGCTGTTACCGCCACCGCTCCTTCATGCAGGCGAGCACATAGACGGTCCGCATGCACCGCTCCGTCTCGGGCTGGGAGCGCGCGTTGCCCATGCAGGCGTCCATCCCGGAGGAGAGCAGCAGGCGATCGACATCCTTTGCAGTGGCGCAGGTGAAGATCGGCTGGAAGCCTTCGAACCGGCTCACCTGCCAGAAGATGGCGACGACCGACAGCAGGCAGAACGAGCAGACCATCAGCCTGCTGTCGTAGAACCAGTGCCTGCCGTTGGTGGTCATGGTCGTAGGCTCGCTCATCCCTTCACCGGGTGCGCCAGCAGGGTCGCGGTCCGCGGATCATCACGCAGCCAGAGCTAAACCCTCGGTCTGCCCTTCAAGGACGCGAGCGCTTTCGGCGCTGCTACCACCGAACAGATGCCGGTACAGATCCGCCGGGGTCCGCGTCAGACCGTTTCCGTCCGCGATAAACACGTCAGCCATCCCGGCAGCAATTAGGCTCATGCCGTGATCCAGAGCGTTTAGCAGCGAGGCGTGCTGATAGGCGAACCGGCGCGCAGACTCACGGGCAGTGACGGTGAAGCTCACAGATGATGATCCCGATATGATCACGTGGCGCGACTGATTGGACGGCGCCGCTGACCTATGGTTGCAATAGGGAAGAGATTGAAGCGGAGCCGCTGACGAGCGCCGCCTCTCACGCGTCATCGCCAGCGATAAAGACCGTCTGTTGAAGAAATCGTGTTCAACCTGCGGCTGCGGACACACTCGCAAGCAACCGATCGCGCCTGGACCTATTGCATTAAGGAACTGGCCTCGGTCGCGACATCGGCCTGCACGGCATCAACCACGGCGTTGATCTCATCCTCGGAGATCGCGGCGGCCTTGCGCGGGTCGGAGACGGTGGGGGTCGAGGCCATGACCCTGCCCTACCGCGGCCGCTTTTGGGCGCCCATCGCTAGGTAGGTGCCACTCTGATCACTGCGTCAGCCTTTCCCGAAGGCAGTTCCGATGCCGGAAGCACGCCTCACGTCCTCGCTATTTCCGGAACCGCCATAGGCTTCAAGCTCGTTCCTGGCAGGAGGCCGCACGGCTCCGTCGGTCCGGCTACCTAGGACAAGGCTTGGTACTCGATGCTCGACCGGCCAATCGTCGGCCTCGCCGTGTGGCTCTCGAAGCCGACCGGCTTCTTGGTCACCTGCTTCACGGTCGCCGCGGGCCTCGGCTCCGGCGCCCTCCTCAGCTTCAACGACCACTGGGCGCTGGTCTTCAACCTTTTCCTATCGATTGCCGCCATGCTCCTGGCGGGCGTCATCCTCGTGGCTGGGGCCCGAGACACCGCTGCCATCCAGATCAAGCTCGATGAACTCCTCCGAGCTGTCGAGAACGCGGATGATCTGCTGGTCGGGATCGAGGAACGCAGCGCCGAGGAGCTTGAGCTGATCCGGAAGGACAAGGCGCCAACGCCAAGCTCGAACTGAGTGGTCGCCCTTCGTCGGGTGACGAACCCGTCCCTCAGCTATCCGTCTCGCTGATGTAGTCCGCCCAGACCAGCGTCTTGAGCGTGCCGATGAATGCCGCATGGCGCTCCCGCTCGGCGTCGGTCAGCCGGGATTTGAACACGCGCGGCGAGATCGGCCGGGCGGCATCTGCCGCAGACTGAGCCGGGGTGGAAATGACGGGCGCCAAGTCGAAGCCGGTCTGCTTGCCACCCAAGAGCTCGACGTAGACCTCCGCCAGGATCTGGGCGTCGAGGAGCGCCCCGTGCTTCGTGCGGCGACTGCGATCGATCCCGTAGCGGTTGCAGAGCGCATCGAGGTTGTTGGCCGCGCCGGCGTGCTTGCGCCGGGCGAGGAGGAGCGTATCGACCACATCGTCCAGCTTGATCGCCGCCGGTCGCGGTTCGGGCAGGCGGGCATATTCGGCGTTGAGGAAGCCGACGTCGAAGGGCGCGTTGTGGATGACCAGAGTGCCGTCGCCGATGAAGGCCAGCAGCTCGGGCGCAATGGCGGCGAACAGCGGCTTGTCGGCCAAGAAGGCGTCGGACAGGCCGTGCACCGCGAAGGCGTCCGGGTGAACCGCCTTCTGCGGGTTGCAGTAGCGGTGGAAGGTCCGGCCGGTCGGGGTGTGGTTGATCAGCTCGACGCAGCCAACCTCGATGATACGCTCGACCTTGGCGTCCGTGCTGGTGGTCTCGGTGTCGAGGACGATCTCGCGCGTCATGCCGCCTGGCTCCTTCGCTCGGTAGGCTGCTCGGTCAGCCCTGAACCGGGGCCCCCATGATGATGGCGGTCATCACCATCGTGCGGCGCAGGCTCATCCGCATTCCTATCCCTTGGCGCGCGCCCAAGCTTCCGACAAGGCCTGGACTGCCTCATCCTGCGTTTGCACCTCGCCGTTCAGTGGCTTCAGATCGACCTCATCGCGCTGATTTCCCGTACACGCCCAAAACCATGTGCCGGCGTTCGGGCCGCCAAGGTTTTTCATGATCCGTCCGACCTCAAGGCCGTCTTCGGTAGCGACGAAATCGTAGTGCGTATCTGGGGCTGTGCGGGACCAAACGAGGGGCATGCCGAGCTGTACCGCAGACTGTCTGATGGCATCTGCAGTGCAGGCAAGGTGCCAAGATGGCCGAGTAAGCGGTCCCCCGCTTCAGGGATTAACTTCGGTCTAACGGGAATGTGAGCCGCCGAGTCGCAGATCTGGCGTCTGTCCTGCTTGGCTGTCAGGATGCGATCCCTGACCGATTTAGAACAAGCCATTCTAAAGGTGCTGACGGACCACCCGGTCAGCACAAGTGTCGTCAAGTCCCGTGCTGGCGTACCAGTGAGCCAGCGCAATGGGCCGACGCTGGCAGCCTGTCTGGCGCTGGAACGGCATGGTCTGGCTCGAAGTGTCGGCTCTGGATTGTCCCAGCGCTGGAGCCTCCCTGACAGGACTGACGCTCAACAAAGCGTCTCAGCCTAGCAGCAGCGTGTAACCGGCCGGGCGGCCGTATCATCACGGCTCGCCCGGCCTTGCGCACTCCCGACTGCACCGCAGCTGATAGTCGTCAGGTAGAGCGGACGGCACTGCAGCGCTACCGCGCTCTGCTGCTGTCGTGCTGCAATGCTGTAGTGCTACAGCGTCACCGCGTGATGGCGCTGTCAGATCGTAGCACTTCCGCACTGTCACGCTTTACTGCTACAGCGCGACAGCATTGCGAGGGGACATGCGAACGATAACCCTGGTCACGCAGAAGGGCGGCGCCGGCAAGACGACAGTCGCCGCCAGCCTCGCGGTCGCGGCTGCGGAGGCCGGCGAGAAGGTCGTAGCGCTCGACTTGGACCCGCAGGGCTCGCTCGCGGCCTGGGGCGACAACCGGGCCGAGGACGCGCCCGCCGTCGACCGCCTCGGTCCTGACCGGCTGGCGGACCTGCCGCAGATCCTGGCGGCTCTCGGCGAGCAGGGGTTCACGCTGGCCGTTCTCGACACGGCCGGCGTCGCGTCCACCGGCGGCAACCTCGCCATGCAGGCGGCCGACTTGGCGCTGATCCCTGCCCGGCCGTCCCGCCTCGACCTTCAGGCGACCATGCCGACGATCGAGACACTGATGCGGCTCGGCATGCGGGATCGGTTCGCGTTCGTGCTCAACCAGTGCCCGGCCGGACGGTCGGCGCGAACCGTCGAGGCGGCCAGCGGGCTCGGAATGTTTGGCGTCTTGGCCGAGCCCTCGTTGACCCAGCGAGCGGACCATCAGGACGCGCTGGCGGCCGGGAAAGGCGTCACGGAGTATGCACCTGACGGCAAAGCGGCCGACGAGCTGCGCGCGCTCTGGGCCTGGGCGGATCGCAAGATGAAGGCGAACAAGGCATGAGCAAGCGCCCTTCCTTGATCGGCGGCCTGACCCTGCCGGGACCCGAGCCCCGTGAGCCGGCGGCATCTGCTGCCCCTGCCTCCGCGCCGACCTCGCCCGAACCGGAAAGCGCGAAACCTGCGGGCCGGCGAGCCCGTCCGGATGTGGTGCATACCTCTGTGTACCTGCCGAAGGAGGTGCATCGGCGCTTGCGCGAAATCGCGTTCACCCGGGACGTGAAGGTTCACGACGTCATCATGGAAGGGATCGACGCCGCGCTGCAAAAGCACGGGCACCCGTCCGCGGCTTCGCTCAAGGGGAAGGGCGATGCGTAGCAGGGCAGCGGGATGGTGCTGCGGCGCTATCCTGCTGTGACATCATCATGCTTTAGCGCTGCGGCGGCATCATGCTTCCATGCTGTAGCACTACAGCACGACAGCATTGCAGGGAGGCGCCGGGTCAGCTACGGTACGAACGCAAGACAAGAACGCTTATCTTGCGTTGGACGCCCGATGCAGCCGAATTTGCTCAACCCGGTCCTGTTCACGGTGCTCGGCGACGCGGTGACGCTCGCCAAGCTCCTATCGTCCACGGGCCTCGCGCTCGACGTCCTCGGCGTCGTGATCCTGCTCGTGCAGGATCTTCGCATGCGGACCCACGAGCTCGACGAGGCGAGCATCGAAAATCAGATCCGGCGCGACATGCAGCGACGGATCGGAATGCGTTCGATCGGTGAGGTGCCTGTCTCTCTGGGCGGGAAACTTATTGCTGCGGGTGCCGCGCGCCGCCTCCAGGCAGTGGCGTTGCTCCGTGGGACACGGACTGGATTTGCGCTGATCCTGGCTGGGTTCATCCTGCAGCTCTCTGGAACCCTCGCATCATGAGCACTACGCTCGTCCTGATAGACGACCCCGTCGAGGCGCTGCCGCCGGCGCAGGCCGACGACGATGCGCAGATGGTCCGGTTGTGGCTGGCCCGATCCTCAAGCCCTAACACGCGCCGGAACTACGAGCGCGAGGCGCGGCGCTTCCTAGCGCATGTCGGCAAGCCGCTCGGCTCGGTGCGGATGGGTGAGCTGCAGGACTACCTTGCCGGCCTGCCGGGCTCGTCGGCCACGGTGGCGCTCGCCGCCTCGGCGCTGAAGTCGCTGTTCACGTTCGCCCAGGAGGTGGGGTTCCTGCGCTTCAACATCGGCGCGGCCGTTAAGGTGCCGCCGATCAAGAACACCCTGGCCGAGCGGATCATGTCGGAGGCCGACGCGCTACTGATGATCCGGCAGGAGCCGATCCTGCGAAACCGCGTGCTGCTGACCGTGCTCTACGGCGGCGGCCTGCGCATCTCGGAGGTGTGCGGCCTGCGCTGGCGGGATCTCGCGGTCCGGGATGAGGCCGGGCAGGCGACGGTGTTCGGCAAGGGCGGCAAGACCCGGGTGGTGCTGTTGTCAGCTGCGA
>NZ_JAKSYK010000027.1:0-45361 GCF_022829425.1 Methylobacterium sp. J-072
GAACCCGGCCTTGCGGGCGCGCATGCACCAGTCGTTCTCCTCGCCGTAGCCCTTGCCGAAGGCGATTTCGTCGAGGACCCCGACCGCGTCCAGCGCTGCGGCGGTCATGTACATGCAGAAGCCGACGCCGGTGGGCACCTCGACGGAGCGGCCGCGGTTGAGCGTGCTGGCGGCTTGGTCGAGGTCCGGCCGGGGGATCTCGAGCGCCATGGTGTTGTTGGCGTTGAAGCGCGGGTAGCTGCAGATCGTGGCGTTGTTCGACAGCGGCGTGACGCTGCCCACGGGGGGGCGGCCCTCGGCCTCGGCGGTCTCGGCATGGGCGACGAGCCGGTCGAGCCAGTCCCCGAACACCTGGGCGTCGGAGTTGAGCAGGACCACGGCCCGGCCCTGGCGCAGACTGAGCCCGCGGTTGACCGAGCGGACGAAGCCGAGGTTTTGCGCGTTCTCGACGAGGTGGAACAGGCCGCGGCCGGCGAGGTCTCTCAGTTCCGCGGTCAGGTTCGGGTCGGGGGATCTGTCGTTGACGGCGAGCAGGGTGAACGGGGTCTTCTGCGGGGCGGAGAGGCAGGCGTGGATGGCGCGCAGGGTCTCGCCGCGGCCCTTGTAGACCGGCATGATCACGACGACCCGGGCCTGGGCGAGGGTCAGGGCGCGGGGCAGGCTGTCCCAGTCCTGCGGTTCGGGGGCCTCCATGGGCGGCCAGCTGCCGAGATCCTCGGGACAGCCCATCAGCCCGGCGGCGCGGCCGGTGCGGACGTAGTGCAGGAATGGCGTCTCGCCCTGCGCAAAAAGATGGCCGTAAGTCTCCTCGTAGAACGCGATCGAGAAGGTCTTGCTGGGGTCCCTGCCCTCGTGCTGGCCGTAGGCGACGAAATGGGCGAGCGGGCCGCCCGCGGCGCCGGCGACGTCGGGATTGCGCTTCGCGTAATACGCCGCGTCGAAATACGGCTCGAACAGCCGGGCCTGCTCCGCCAGGGCGTCCGCCTCGGAGGGCGGTGGGCCGTAGCGCGGGTCGAACCTCCCGGCCGCGATGTCGACGCCGTGCAGCAGCGCCGTGGCGAGATGGTGGACCAGGGGCGCGATGCCGGTCTCTTGCGCCCAGGGATGCGCGTCGAGATAGGCCTGCCCGTTGAAGTCGGGGCGCGGGTTGCGGCCCTGACGCCAGCCGGCGTCGCAATAGTCACGGACCGCGTCGACATCCTCCGCCAGTCCGTAGCGCTGCCGGTAGAAGGCGTGGTCGAAATGGAAAGCCGCCAACCCGGCCTGAAGGTCCAGGGACGCTGCCCGGTCCAGGGGCAGGCGGCCGATCGCGCCGAGCCAGAGCGTGTCCTCCACGGGCGGACGCGCCGGGCGCAGGCCGCAGACCCGCAGCAGCGCGTCGAGCGTCGAGCGCCCCGGGCCCGGATCGCGCAGCTCCCGCCAGCCGCTGGTCGCAAAGTGCAGATAGGGAGCGGTCTCCCGGGCATCCGCGTAGGTCGCCCGATACCAGGCCTCGTCCACCGCCGGGATGTTCAGCCTGTCCGTCCCGGAGAACGGTTTTTTGCCGGAGAGCCGCGTCTCGGCCACGTACCGGAAGAACGGGTCGCCGATCACCGCCCGGCTGCCGGCCCGTGCCTGCACGTAGCCGGCCGGGTCGAAATCCTGGCGCGGGCTGCGCATCTTCCGCCAGCCGCCAGCTACATAAGTGCGGAGCAATTCGGTGTCGGAGGCCTCGGCGAGTTCCTGGGCTTCCTGCTCGTCCAATCCGTCCCGGTAGTAGGCGGCGTCGAAATAGGGCGCGAGCGTCTCGGCCTGAAGTCCGAAAAAATCCTCCGGCTCGGGCCGGGCCGGGCCGCCGTGCAGGACGTAATGCACCAGCGGGTTCTGGGTCGCGTAGGAGATGTTTCGGGTCAGGCAGTAGGCCAGGGTGTCGAAGCGGGGCGACGGCTCGCGGCCCTCGCGCCAGCCGGAGGCCATGTAGTGGGCCACCGGGTCGACGCCGGCCGCCTGCAGGTCGGGGTTGTGGGCGAGGTAGAACGCCCCGTCCACGAGGCGGCGGGCCAGGCGCTCGGCTTGCCTTGTGTCGGGCTTGGGCAGGTCGCCACCCTTGGTGCGCTGCGCCGTCACCCAGTGCAGGAACGGGTTGATGCCGGCGGCAGCGAGATACGGCCGTGCGGCGAGGTAGTCGGCGGTGGAGAAATCCGGTCGCGGATCCCGGCCCGCGCGCCAGCCGACCGTGAGGTAGTCCCGGACCGGATCGACCGTGATGCCGTACCAGCTCGCGTAGAAGCCGGCATCGACATACGGCTCCAGCGCCGCGATCAGGCGCGCCTCGAGATCGTCGCCGGCACCCGCGCCGGCCCAGCGGGCCTGCAGGGCGGTGGCCCGGCCCAGCGGATCGCTGATCCGGCGCCAGCCCAAGCGCAGCGCGCGCGCGGAATCGACGGCGCCGCGCGCGACCGGCCGGCCGATGCGGCGCTTGAACCGCCCGAGGGTCGGGGGCAAACCGAGGCGCATCTCAGGGCTCTGCGGGGGAACGTGCGCCGCGTGCCGTCACGAGGCGCGGCATCCGTCGGCCGCCTTCGGGGTCGACGCGGTCGAGGCGCTGGTCTCGGATCGGCTCATGGTCGGCAGCGTCGGGGGCGTGCGAGGCGCGGAGGCGCGGAGGCGGGCGTCGCATTCTTCGCCCGTCGAACTAACGGAACCGGCCGAGTCCGTAAACCATGGGCCGGTCCGTCCTCGGCCTGCGCGGCTGCGCGGCCCGGCATGGCCGCTTGTCGGAGACCGGGGCCCGCTATATCGAAACGCCGACCCATCGGGACCGGATCGACGCCATGCGCCGCCTCGCCGGCTTTTCCTTCCGGCATCCCCGCTCGACCGATCCCTTCGATGCCGACCCGCGGACCCCTCGACGCCGAACAGGCCGCCGCCCTGGAGACCGCGATTGCCGCGGTGGCGCGGGCGTGAGCGGCCGGAGTCCCGCCCGTGCCTGATCCAGACCTGAGCCGCCTCGCGCTCGGCATCACCCTGTTCCGGCCGAGCCGGGACCAGGTGGACCGGGTGCTGGCGCACGCGTCTTCCGGATTCGCCGGGGTGATCGCCTTCGACGATGGCGGCCTGCCCGACGCGGAGGCGGAGCGCCTCGCCCGGGCCGGCGTGACCCTGCTGTCGGCGGGGCGCAATGTCGGCATCGCCGAGGCGCTCAACCGGATCGCCGCGGCGGCCCGGGCGGCGGGCGCGAACACCCTGCTGCTGCTCGACCAGGATGCCGAGCCGCCCGCCGGGCTGGCGGCAGCGCTGCTCACCGCCCGCGCCCGGCTCCGGGAGGCCGCGATCCCGGTGGCGGTCGTGGGGCCGGCCCCCGCCCCGGCCACCGGCCACAAGGCGCCGTCCTACCCGGGCCGGCCCGGCGCCCCAGCCTGCGGCGCCCTCGCCCCGGTGCAGTTCCTGGCGACCTCGGGCTCGCTGATCGACCTCGACGCCCTCGCCCGGATCGGGCCGTTCCGCGCCGATTTCTTCATCGACGGCGTCGAGCTGGAATGGTGCTTTCGCGCCTGGAGCCTGGGCTTGGGCTGCTACCTCGCCCGGGACGTCGCGATCCCGCACCGGGTCGGCGGCGGGGTGATCCGCGGCTTCGGGATCGCGATGCCGCGCCAGCCCCTGTTCCGCATGGCGACCTACCTGCGCAACGCGGTCTATGCCTGGCGCCTGCCGCACGTGCCCCTGCGCTGGAAGCTCGCCCAGGCCGCCTACCTGCCGCTCCAGGCCGGGCTGTACTGGGCGGATTCGGGCTGGCGGCCGGCCGTGCTGCTGCGGCTGCTCGCGGCCGCCCGCGACGGGGCCCTCGGGCGCCTCGGCCCGCCCCGGGATCGCCCATGACCGACCGCGCCGTCCTCGACGTGGTGATCGTCAACTGGAACGGCGGCGCCCTGCTCCGGGCCTGCCTGGCGAGCCTCGCGGCCGTGCAGGAGGCCGCCGCCGTGCAGGTCATCGTGGTGGACAACGCCTCCCAGGACGGCTCGGCGGACGACCTGCCCGCCCTGCCCCGCCCGCTGAAGCTGATCCGCAACGCTGAAAACCTCGGCTTCGGCCGAGCCTGCGATCAGGGCGCCGCCGCTGGGGACGCCCCCGCGATCCTGTTCCTCAACCCGGACACGCAGGTCGCCCCCGACGCCCTCCGTGTGGCCCGGGATGCCCTGACGGCCGATCCGCGCACCGGGATCGTCGGCGCCCGGCTGGTCGACCCGGACGGCCGGACCGCCCGCTCCTGCGCCCGGGCGCCCACCGGTCTCGGCCTCCTCGGCCGCGCCCTCGCGCTGGACCGGCTTGGCCTCGTCCGGCCGCATTTTTTGCTCGAATGGGATCACACCGACGACCGCGCCGTCGGCCAGGTGATGGGCGCATTCCTGATGATCCGCCGGGACCTGTTCGCGGCCCTCGACGGCTTCGACCCGCGCTTCTTCGTCTACTGGGAGGATGCCGACCTCTGCACCCGCGCCCGGGCCGCCGGCTTTTCGGTGCGGCACGTGGCCGGGGCGGTCGCCCACCATGTCGGCCAGGGCACGACCCGGCAGGTGCGGGCGCAACGCCTGTTCTACTTCCTGCGCAGCCAGATCCTGTATGCGCACAAGCATCACGGCCGGGCCGCCGCCCTCGCCCTCACGGCGGCGAGCTTTTGCGCGCAGGTGCCGCTGCGGCTCGCCCTGGCGCTGGCCCACCGCTCGGCCGCCGAGGCCGCCGAGGTGCTGCGCGCGGCCGGCCTCCTGGCGGCGGCCCTGCCCGGCCTCGCGCCGAAGCTGTTGCGGGGCCGGTGATCAGTGGCCGATATGGGCCACCGAGGCGATCTCCACGAGGGCGTCGGGCTTTACGAGGCCGCACTGGATGCAGTAGCGCGCCGGCTTCTCGCCCGGAAAGTAGTCCGCGTAGACCGCGTTGATCGCCACGTAATCGGCCCAGTCCTTCAGGAAGACGTGGTTGAAGGTCACGTCGTCCATCGTGCCGCCCGCGGCCTCGACCACGCCCTTGATCGTCTCCAGCACGTGCCGGGCCTGGGCGCCCGCGTCGCCGACATGGACCACGTTGGCGTCGGCATCGAGCGGCAGCGTGCCCGAAACGTACAGCACCCCGTCGGCCAGGGTGCCGGGCACGTAGGGGGCGAGCGGCTTGCCCGTACCCGGCGGAATGACGACCTGCTTCGGCATTTTTCTTCGGACTTTCGCGGTGCGGGTTTGGGGACGGCGGGCGGTCTATTCGGCGGCGGCGCGCGTCTGCGCGGCCAGCGCCGCCTCGAACGCAGCAACGTCCGAGACCCAGCCGAAGAAGGTCTCGATATTGGCGAGCGCCCCCTCGTGCAGGCTCCGCGGGCCGGCCTGGTGGGTGGCGTCCGCCAGGACGATCCCAAAATACTCCCGGTGGTAGCCGTCCCGCAGGGTCGACTCGACGCAGACATTGGTGGCGATGCCGGTGAAGACCAGCGTGTTCACCCCCCGGGCCCGCAGCATGCTGTCGAGCGGCGTGTTGTAGAAGCCGCTGTAGCGCGGCTTGCCCAGCACGATGTCGCCGGGCTCCGGCTTCAGGGCGTCGACCAGCGCGTAGTCCCACGAGCCCTTGGCGAGGAGCTGCGCGTTCATCTCCGGCCGCCGCCGCATGGTCTTGAGGGCGTTGGACTTGTGCCAGTTCGGCGAGCCCGGGCCGCCGGCCTCGACATAGTCCGGGTCCCAGCCGTTCTGGAACCACAGGATCCGGATGCCCGCCGCCCGGGCCGCCGCCACCGCCCGGATGATCTGGGCGATCACCGGCCCGGTGCCCGACACGTCGAAGCCGGCGAGGTCGAGATAGCCGCCCTGGCTGGCATAGGCGTTCTGCACGTCGACGACGATCAGCGCCGTCGCGGCCGGGTCGAAGGCGATCGGCTCGGGCCGGGCCGGCAGGATCACGCCGCCGTGGCGGCCATGGGGGTCGTGGAAACCAGCAGGCCTATCCATCACGCGACGTCTCTCATCATGCGACCTGGGCTAGCGGCGCCGGCACCACGTGCCGGCGGGATTGCATCAGCGGCTGGATCCGGGTCCCGAAGGCGTCGAGCCCCTTGAGGAAATCGTCGAACACCAGCAGCACGCCCTCCACGCCGTCGATCGTCACGATCGCGTCGAGCATCGCGGCCACCTGGGCGTAGCTGCCCACCAGGGTGCCCATGTTGAGGTTCACCGCCGAGGTCGGGTCGGCGAGCTGGCGGACATTGGTGTCGCTGCCGGACTTGGTGTCGGCCGCGCCCTGGATTCCGAGCCAGGCGATCGCCTCGGCATCGGCGCCGGCCTTGTAATGCGCCCAGGTCGCCATCGCGGCGGCGTCGGTCTCGTCGGCGATGATCATGAACAGCGCGTAGGCGGTGACGTGCCGCCCGGTCTTGGCCCGGGCCTCGGCCAGCCGCTCCACCACGGGCGCGAAGGCGGTCGGCGTGTTGAGCCCTTTCCCCAGGCAGAAATTGTAGTCGGCGTAGCGGGCCGTGAAATCCAGGCCGGCGCCGCTCTGGCCGGCGCAGATGATCTTCATCGGCGCCTGCGGCCGGGGGCTCAGGCGGCAATCGTTCATCTGGAAGAACGTGCCCTTGAGGTCGCTTCGACCCGTCTCCCACAGCTCGCGCAGAATCTGAGCATATTCCGCTAGATAGTCGTAGCGCTTAGAGAAATACTCTTCGCCCGGCCACAGGCCCATCTGGTCATATTCCGGCTTCTGCCAGCCGGTGACCAGGTTCAGGCCGAACCGGCCATCCGAGATCGAATCGATGGTCGCGGCCATGCGGGCGACGATCGCGGGCGGCATGCACAGGGTCGCCGCGGTGGCGAACAGCTTGATCCGGGTGGTGACCGCGGCGAGGCCAGCCATCAGGGTGAACGATTCGAGGTTGTGGTCCCAGAACTCGGTCTTGCCGCCGAAGCCGCGCAGCTTGATCATCGACAGGGCGAAATCGAGCCCGTGCGCTTCCGCCTTGAGGGTGATCTGCTTGTTGAGCGCGAAGCTCGGCCGGTATTGCGGGGCGTTCTCCGACAGCAGCCAGCCGTTGTTGCCGATCGGGATGAACACCCCGACGCTCATGGCTGGTACGCTCGTGACTGGAACACTCTCGGGACGGGTTTCCGCGTCCGCTTGGCTTTGCACCATCGCCCTCTGCTCCGCTCGGCCAAGCCCCGCAGGCAAGCCCTGTGGAACTGAGTCGGTGCGCGGACGCTCGCAAAACCCGGGCGGAGAATCAAACCCGTGCGCCGGTTCGGGGCTGGAAATGCCTCTCATTCCAGCGACTTGCACAACCGGCGCGCGATGCCTGCACATCCTGCGCGCGCAGTGCTTGCCGACCGCCGCCGTCCGTCTAGATGATCAGTCGGCTCAGGTGTCTCGTGGGAGGCGCTCGATCGGAGTGACCGTCGATGCGCGCGTGGCTCGCCCTCCTGCTGATCCCTCTTCTGCTGGTCTTCGGCCTCGCGGGGTCGGCCCTGGCCGATGACGGCGCCCGGGCGGCGGCCCGGTCGGTGATCACCAAGCAGGTCGAGGCGTTCGGGCGCGACGACGCGCCGACCGCCTACGCCCAGGCGGCCCCGGCGATCCGGGAGCTGTTTCCGAACGCCGACCTGTTCATCGGCATGGTCCGCACCCAGTACCGCCCAGTCTACCGCCACCGCAGCTTCGTGTTCGGCGAGGGCCGGGATACCGGGGAGGCGGGCGTGATGCAGTCGGTGGCGATCCAGGACGAGTACGGCGTCGACTGGACCGCCGAGTACAGCCTCGCCCGGGACGCGGACGGGACCTGGCGCATCACCGGCTGCCGCCTGATCAAGGCACCGGGCACGAGCGCCTGACCGGCGCTCGCGGTCCGGCCGGCCCTACGCGGCAGCGAGGCGCTTGGTCTTCCGGATCTGGCCGTCGAGCGCGATGTGGATGTCGTGCTCCGCGCCGTCCTTCGCCCCCCGCAGCTCGAAATGCTTGGGCTTGCGCGCGGGCGCGCCGGCGACCGTGTAGCCGGCCGCCTCCGCGGCCCGGACCGCCAGGGCGGGATCGGCCGGCGCATGGCCGTGGCCATCCTTCTTCGGTCCATCCTTCTCGGGCCAGTCGATCGTGCGGGTCGAGCCGTCCGCCAGGGTGAGGCGGGTGACCTTGATCTCGGAGGGTTTTTGCGTGCCCTGCAGCGAGACCCGGTCGCCGACCGCCAGGGCGATGCCTGCGGCGCCCTTCGGGCCGAGATCCGCCAGGATCCGCCCCCCGGCCCCGTCGAGGGCGAAGCGGTGCCCGAACACCGCCCAGACGGTGCCGGCGGCGAGGTGTGAATCGGTTGTCGTATCGGTCATGTCGGTGATCCTGTCGTGGATGCCGGCGGACGGTGGGGTCGTTTCCGAGCCCCGCCGTCGTGGCAAAGAACTATCGGGCGTCGGCGGGCCGCAGCGTCGCGAGCTTGTCGAGGAGTTGCAGGGTGATGTCGGCGCAGGCCTTCATCGAGTCCTCGTCGGCGCATTTCACGTCGATCCGGGCGTCACCGCGCTCGAGCCGGAAATGCGCGCCCTTCGGCGGCGGAGGCGGCGGCGGCGGACCATCGGGGCCCGGGCCGCGCTGGGGACCGCCGGGCGGCGGCGGGGGCGCTCCGTCCGGGCCGGGACCGCGCCGGGGACCGCCCGGGGGCGGGGGTGGCGGCGGGGCGCCGGCCTCGGGGCCGGGCCGCGGGCCGCCGGGGGGCGGCGTCTGCGCGATCGCCGCGGTGCCGAGCAGCAGCGCTGCGGCGCCGGCCAGGGCGAGGGGTCGAACGGCACGGGTTCGAATCATGGCGGATCTTTCTCCGAAGGCACCCCGCGGGCGGGGTCGGGCCGCCCCCGCGGCGCCGGCCGGTCGGGCCGGGGTTCCTCGGGGGTGATCCGGTTCTAGGGAAGGCGGCGCAACCGGTCCTGAACCGGCCCGTTCAGGCCCGGTTAAACCGAAGGCCCGCCCCGGCGGCCCGGGCTTTCGACAGGTCCGCCCGCATCGTGTAGAGGGGGCGCCTTCCTCCCGGAGGCCCCTGTGCTCCACGTCTCGACCCGCGGCGAGGCCGCGCCGCTCTCGTTCTCGGATGCGCTCCTCGCAGGCCTCGCCCGCGATGGCGGACTCTACGTGCCCCAGACCTGGCCGCAGCTCGGCCGGGCTGAGATCGCCGCGCTGGCCGGCAAGCCCTACGCGGAGGCCGCCAAGCGCGTGCTGCGGCCGCTGATGGATGGCGAGATCGAAGGCCCCGATCTCGACCGGATGATCGACGAATCCTACGCCACCTTCCGGCACCCGGCGGTCTGCCCGCTGACCCAGCTCGACGACAACCTGTTCCTGCTGGAACTCTTCCACGGGCCGACGCTCGCCTTCAAGGACGTGGCGATGCAGCTGCTCGGGCGGCTGATGGACCATGTCCTCGTCAAGCGCGACACCCGCGCCACCATCGTGGGCGCGACCTCGGGCGATACCGGCTCGGCCGCCGTGGAGGCCTTCGGCGGCCTCGACCGGGTCGACATCTTCATCCTCTACCCGCACGGGCGAGTGTCCGAGGTCCAGCGGCGGCAGATGACCTCCGTGCCGGCCCAGAACGTCCACGCGCTCGCGGTGGACGGCACCTTCGACGATTGCCAGAACTTGGTCAAAGCCCTGTTCCAGCACGCCGAATTCGCCGATGCGGTGCGCCTGTCCGGGGTCAACTCGATCAACTGGGCCCGGGTCGCGGCGCAGGCAGTCTACTATTTCACCAGCGCGGTGGCGCTCGGCGCCCCCCATCGGCCGGTCTCCTTCGCGGTGCCGACCGGCAATTTCGGCGACGTGCTCGCCGGCTGGGTCGCCAAGCGGATGGGCCTGCCGATCGAGCGGCTGATGATCGGCACCAACGCCAACGACATCCTGGTGCGCACCCTGGAGCACGGCGCCTACGAACTGCGCGGCGTCGTGCCCACGACCTCGCCCTCCATGGACATCCAGATTTCTTCGAATTTCGAGCGGCTGCTGTTCGAGGCGCTCGGCCGCGACGCCTCGGCGCTGTCGCGGCTGATGTCCGGGCTGAAGCAGTCCGGCGGCTTTTCCCTGAGCCCGGAGATCCTGGCCGCAATCCGCTCCGAGTTCGACGCCGTCGCGGTGCCGGAGAGCGCCGTGATGGAAGAGATCGCCCTGACCCAGGCCGCCACCGGGATCGTGCTCGATCCCCACAGCGCCATCGGGGTGCGCGCCGGGCGCCGGCTCCTGGAGCAGGATCCCGCAACCCCTGTCGTCGCCCTCGCCACGGCGCACCCCGCAAAATTCCCCGACGCGGTCGCCAAGGCCACCGGCGGCCTGCGCCCGCCCCTGCCGCCGCACCTCGCCGACCTCATGGACCGGCCCGAGCGCATGACCCCGGTGGCCAACGATCAGGCCGCGGTGGAGCGGCTGATCCGCGAGCGCGCCCGCATCACCCGGGCTGGGGCAAACCCGCGATGAACCAGCATTTCACCACGCACGCCGCCTCCCCGTCCCTGCGCACGACCCGGCTCGCGAACGGCGTGACGGTGGTGACCGAGCCGATGCCCGGGGTCGCGACCGCGAGCCTCGGCGTCTGGGTCGGGGCCGGCTCGCGCAACGAGCGCGCCGACGAGGCCGGGCTGTCCCACCTCATCGAGCACATGGCGTTCAAGGGCACGCGCAAGCGCTCGGCCCACGGAATCGCGGAGGAAATCGAGAATGTCGGCGGCGAGATCAACGCCGCCACCTCCACGGAGGGGACGAGCTACACCGCCCGGGTGCTCGGCGAGGATGCCGGCCTCGCCCTCGACGTGATCGGCGACATCCTCACCGATTCGGTGTTCGATGCCGGCGAGCTCGCCCGGGAGAAGGGCGTGATCCTGCAGGAATACGCCGCCGTCGAGGACACCCCCGACGACGTGGTCTACGACGCCTTCACGGAAGCCGCCTTCCCGGACCAGCCGGTCGGCCGGCCGATCCTCGGGCGCCCCGAGACGATCCGGAGTTTCGACGAGGCCGGGATTCGCGCCTACCTCGCCCGGGAATACACGCCGGACCGCATCGTCGTGGCCGGCGCCGGCGCGGTGACCCACGAGGCGATCGTTGCGGCCGCCGAGCGCCATTTCGGCGCCCTGCCGGCCACGGTGGCGCCGGCTGCCGTGCCGGGCGTCTACGGCGGCGGCGAGCGGCGGATGCCGCGCAAGCTCGAACAGGCCAACGTCGTGATCGGCCTGCCCGGCCTGTCGTTCCGGGACGATCGCTACTACGCGCTGCACATGTTCGCCCAGGTGCTCGGCGGCGGGCTGACCTCGCGGCTCTGGCAGGAGGTGCGCGAGACCCGCGGCCTCGCCTACGAAATCCAGGCCTTCCACTGGCCCTTCTCCGATTGCGGCCTGTTCGGCATCGGCGCCGGCACCGCGGGGGCGGACCTGCCCGAACTGGTCGACGTGACGCTTGCGGCCACGGCCCGGGCCGCCCGGGACCTCGCCGAGCCCGAGATCGCCCGGGCCAAGGCGCAGCTGAAGGTGTCCCTGCTCTCGGCTCTGGAGACGCCCGGCGGGCGCATCGAGCGCAACGCCCGCCAGATCCTGGCCTGGGGCCGGGTGATCCCGGCCGGCGAGGTGATCGACAAGGTCGACGCCGTCACGGTGGCGGACGTGCGGGCCGCCGCGGCCACGATGCTGAAGGGCGCGCCGACGCTCGCGGCGATCGGCCCGATCCGCAAGCTGCCCACCCTCGACAAGATCGCCGCCGCCCTCGGCGCGGCCTGAAATCCACCGTCTCGACGGACAAGCGACCCCGGGCGGGCGCCCCCCCGCCGCGCCCAACTTGATTTGGCCGCAAAGGGGCGCGATCCGCGGAGTCCGGATCCGGACCGGGGCGGCTGCCCCGGGGTCGGGGCCTTCCTATCGATCGCGGCCGCCCGGGTGGCCGACGCCGCAGCTCGCACGGCCGGAACTCAAGACACCCTTGCGCATCCTCGCCCTCCTCCTGACCCTGGTCGGTGGCCTCGTCGGTGCCTTGTCGCTGGCCGTCTCGGCAAGCGCCCCGGCCCTGGCCGTCGAGGCGGTGCGCGTCACCCTCGACGCGCCGGTGATCGACCTGACCACCGCGATCGAGCGCTACCGCTCGGACGGCGACCTGATCCAGATCTCCACGGCGCCCGGCAAGGACGGCATCGTCCGCCGCATCGTCGTGAAGGCGCGCGACGCCGGCGCCCGGCCCGACTGGATCGTGTTCGCGCTCACCAACGACACCGACGAGCAGATCGACCGCATCCTGGTGGCGCCGCATTTCCGGCTGGTGGATTCCGGGGTGATCTGGCCCGATCTCGGCGGCTCGCGGATCGCCGCCATCACGGCGAGCCAGGGCATCCGCCCCGAGCGCGACGAGAACCCGGAAGCCGACCAGTTCACGATCACGCTGGATCCCGGCACGACCGTCACCTACGTCGCCGAGCTGCGCGGGCCCAACGTCCCGCAGCTGCATCTGTGGGATCAGGACGCCTATCGCCGCAAGACCGCCGGGCTGACCCTGTACAAGGGCATCATCATCGGCATCAGCGGGTTGCTGGCCCTGTTCCTGACCATCGTGTTCGTGGTCAAGGGCGCGATCATCTTCCCGGCTGCCGCGGCTTTGGCCTGGTCGGTGCTCGCCTATGCCTGCATCGATTTCGGCTTCCTGCAGCGGGTCTTTCCCGTCACCGAGCTCGCCGAGCGGGTCTACCGGGCCTCCGCCGAGGCGGTGCTCGGGGCGACGCTGCTGGTGTTCCTGTTCGCCTACCTGAACCTCGCCCGCTGGCACGTGCGCTACAGCCATGTGGCGTTCTTCTGGCTCGCCTTCCTGGCGGGCCTCGTCGGGCTCGCGGTGTTCGACCCGCCGGTGGCGGCGGGGGTGGCGCGCATCTCCATCGCCGCGGTGGCGGGGATCGGCCTGCTGCTGATCGTCTACCTCGCCGCCCATAACGGCTACGACCGCGCCATCCTGCTGGTGCCGACCTGGCTGCTGCTGGTGGTCTGGGTCACGGCGGCGGGTTTCGCCGTCACCGGCCAGATCGGCAGCGACCTGGTGCAGCCGGCGCTCATCGGCGGCCTCGTGCTGATCGTGATGCTGATCGGCTTCACGGTGCTCCAGCACGCCTTCGCGGGCGGCGGCCTCAGCCATGCCCTGGTGTCGGACACCGAGCGGCGGGCGCTGGCGCTCACCGGCGCCGGCGACGTGGTGTTCGACTGGGATGTGCCCGCCGACCGGGTTTTTGCGGGCCCCGAGATCGAGGCGCAGTTGGGCCTCCCCCGCGGCACCCTGGAGGGCCCGGCGACGAACTGGCTCGGCACGCTCCACCCGTTCGACGTGGAGCGCTACTCGGCCGCCCTCGATACGGTGATCGAGGAGCGGCGCGGGCGCATCGTCCACGATTTCCGCCTGCGCTCGGCCGCCGGCACCTATTTCTGGTACCGGCTGAAGGCGCGCCCCGTGATCGGCGCCGACGGCGAGGTGATCCGCGTGGTCGGCACCATCGCGGACGTCACCGAGATCAAGACCGCGGAGGAGCGCCTGCTCCACGACGCCGTGCATGACAGCCTGACCGGCCTGCCCAACCGCGAGCTGTTCGGCGACCGCCTCGACGCGGCTTTGGCCTTCGCCGGCCAGGACCAGCGGCTCAAGCCGACCGTGATCGTGCTGGATGTCGACCGGTTCAAGGGCATCAACGACGCCATCGGGTTGTCGGCGGGCGATTCGATCCTGCTGACCCTGTCCCGCCGACTCGGCCGTCTGCTGCGACCCCAGGACAGCCTGGCCCGGATCTCCAGCGACGAGTTCGCCGTGATCCTGTTGTCCGAGCGCGACCCCGACCGGATCCTGGCCTTCGCCGAGATGATCCGCCGGGCGATCGCGACGCCGATCACCTATGCCGACCGGGAGATTTTTCTCACCGTCTCGATCGGCCTCGCCCTCTACGAGGCGGGCGCCAACCTCAAGCGCGACGAGGTGTTCAAGAGCGCCGAGATCGCCATGATCCAGGCCAAGCGCAACGGCGGCGACCGGATCGAGGTGTTCCGCGCCCATATGCGCACCGACCGCTCCGACCGGCTGATGCTGGAGAGCGACCTGCGCAAGGCGATCGAGCGCAACGAATTGCGGGTGCTGTTCCTGCCGGTGGTCCGCCTCGAGGACCGCACCGTGGCGGGGTTCGAGACCGTCCTGCGCTGGGACCACCCGAAGCTCGGGCGCATCCCGGCCTCGACCTTCATGCCGCTCGCCGAAGAGAGCGGCTTCGTGGTCAATCTCGGCATCTTCGCCCTGGAGCGCACGGCCCTGGAGCTCGCCGCCTGGCAGCGCTCCCTCGAAGTCGAGCCGCCGATCTTCGCGGCCTGCAACCTGTCCTCGCGCCAGCTCCTGCGCCACGACCTGCTGCACGATGTGAAGACCGTGCTGGCCCGGTCCGGGGCGCTCCCCGGCTCGCTCAAGCTGGAATTCAGCGAGAGCCTGGTGATGGAGAACCCGGAATACGCCGCCCAGATGCTGGCCCGGATCCACGATCTCGGCGCCGGCCTGTGCCTGTCGGATTTCGGCACCGGCTACTCGGCCCTGTCCTACCTCCAGCGCTTCCCGTTCGACACGATCAAGGTCGACGCCACCTTCGTGCGCCAGATCGGCACCGGCCAGACCGCGATCCTGCGCTCGATCGTCCGGATGGCGAGCGAATTGAACCTCGCCATCGTGGCGGAGGGCTGCGAATCGGAGAGCGACGCCCAGGCCCTGGCCGGCCTCGGCTGCGAATACGCGCTGGGCCCCGCCTTCGGCGAGCCGATGACCATGCTCCAGGCCCGCCAGATCGTCGGGGCGGCGCCGGAAGCCGCCTGAGCTTCAACCTACGGCTCGGCCTGATCGTCGAGCAGGACGCGCATGCGCCAGAGATAGTCCGCAAGCTGGGGGACGCCAGCCTTGCGGAGATCGTCCGTGTACTGCTTGGGCGTCAAGGGCGGCCGTTTATAGTGGGCGAGGTCGCGGGCGGCCGCCTCGGTCAGCATACCCGGCTCGATCCCCTCGGCCTCGCTGAAGAACGCGTCGGGATGGCGTGTGTGGATGCCATAAGGCGCCAGGGCGTCGGGCGGAAAATCCTTCTCGTTGAAGGTCACGATCACGTCGGCCCGGCCGGCGATGGCGGCGGCCAGGATGTGGCGGTCATCGGGATCGGGCAGGGTCAGCGCTGGAATCAGGCCGGCATATCCCGAGACGAGGGCATCCGGGACCGCGATGTCCATCATCACCCGGATCGGCTCGATCTGCTCGGGCCGGAGGTCGGCACGCCTGCCGAGCACCGAGCGGATCCATTCGTCATGGACATCCGGGCTCCAGCGCGCCCGGAAAACCCCGCTCTGCGCGACCTCCATCACGAGGCTGCGCAGGCGGGCTCCGAAGAACACGTTCGCGTCGAAGAAGGCCGTGAACGTGGACGGCATGATCAGTCGAGGCCGAGATCCTGGGTCAGGTCGGCCATGCGGTCGAGGGCATCCTTGCGCTGCGCCTCGTCCCGACGCTTGTGCTCGATAAGGTCGGCGGCGCGCACGCGCCTATGTGCACCGACGCGGCGGAACGGCAGCTCACCGCGCTCAAGCAGGCCAATAAGATGGGGCCTAGAGACATTGAGCAGGTCCGCAGCCTGTTGCGTCGTGAGTTCGACGTCGTGGGGAATGAACGACACGGCCTTTTGGTCGCCCATATAGGTCAGCACATCGACGATCAGTCGGAGCGCGCGCGCAGGCACCGGCACAACGACATCGACCGACTCCATCACGCGCAGACGGACATCCTGGTTGCCCTCGGCGATGGGCCTCAGGCGCGACACGGCCTCGCGAGCGATGAGGGCCTCCTCGTCGCTCGCCACAAAAGGCGCCTTCTCCATGAGAGCCAGCATGTCCCCTCTCCCGATAGTCATTGTCATGGTGCGCGCCCCGCATCGGTCGGCCGTGTGGACCGCCCGGCAGGGGCCACGGACAGCTGAGAAGCATCTGTGAACGCACTAGTCGCAATAAACGAAACAAGTGTAAACATGTTCCGACGCTCGGCTGCCCGCAAGGATATGCGCTGATCGCAGAATGGGCTTCAGAGGCACACCTCCGAGCCCCCTAGGTATGTCCCGCCTAAAGACCTCGAATGCCGCCAATCGATTTAAGCCCCCCTTAACCATGACCGCGCAAGCTCCTGTTGATGGATTGGCGCTCCGGCGCCCGGGATGGGGATGGGCGGATGGCTGAGGCGGCGAGGCGTTACCAGCAGGCGGGCAGCTCGGATCTCGTGCGTCGTCTGATCGCCCGGCCGGTCCGGCTGGAGCAGCAGGCCCGCACCCGGCTGCCCCTGCCCGGCCAGGCTCTGCCCGGCCAGGAGGCGCGTGTCTCCAGCGCCCCCCAGGACGACCTATCCGAGGATTCGGACGAGGCCGACGAGATCGCCCGGCTCGAGACCGAGCTGCAGGTGATGAAGGCGGTGCTCCGGGCTCAGCGGCAGGAGGTCGAGGCCCTGCGGGCGCAGCGCCAGCTCCTGACCGAGTCCGCGGCGAGCGACGACGTCCGGGCGACCCGCGAGCGCTGGGCGTCCCTGGTCGACACGCTCCTGATCCGCGCCCGGTGATCCCTCTCCAGACCAAGCGGGGTACGGCCATGGGCGCGCGCTGCTCGCTCGTCGTCAACGGCCGGTCGGTGCGCGTCTCGACCGGCGATACGCCCCTCGAGGCGGCCCTCGCCGAAGGCATGATCGCGCCCGTGCAGGCGCAACTCGCCAACCAGATTGCTGGCCAGGGCAGTGCCGCCCCGTCGAGCCGCCGGCCGCCGGCCCGCCGGGCCCGGGCCGAGGCCCTGCGGCCGAGCCTGCCCGGTGCCCCAATCCAGGGCCAGGAGGAGGCGCCGTCCCCGGCCGTCGCCATCCGCAAGGGCACCGTCTCGGAGATCCGCCGGCTCTGCCCCGGCATCGTCGAGGTGGTGGCGACCCTGACCCGGCGCCCGAACCTCGAACCCGGCCACCAGGCGCTCGTCACCTTCGCGGGCCTGCCCGCCCTGACCCTGGCCCCGACCCTGCGGGTCGATGGTTCCGCCGAGATCAACGAGGCGGTGTTCCATATCCCCCGGGATCCCGAGGGCGGCCCGGTCGACGCGATCCGGCTCGACCAGCCCGTGCGCCTGAAGGGCCCCGTCGGCCGCGGCCAGTACCGGCCCGGCGGCGGGCGCCTCGTGCTGGTGGCGGCCGGCGCCGGCTTCGGCCCGATCTGGTCGATCGCCCGGGCGGCCCGCTACGTCGAGCCCGCCCGCGAGATGGCGCTGGCGGTCGGCGCCCGCGACGCCCTCGACCTCTACATGCGCGAGAGCCTGGACTGGCTGCGCTGCACCGGCGTCGGCCGGATCGTGCTCTGCGCCGACCGCGGCCGCCAGCGCCCGCCGGACGTGCGCTCCGGCCCGCTCACCGCCCACCTGCCGAGCCTGCGCGCCACCGACGTCGTCCACGTGGCCGGCGACATCGCCACCATCGGCGCCGTGCAGGTGCTCGCCGCCGCGGTGGGCGCGCGCTGCTACCCGATCGTGCTCGCCTGACCGCGACGCCTGTCCGCGGACCGCGCCCGAAACATCAGGGCTCCGCCCCGATACCCCGCCACAGGGCCGGGGGCCCTTTGGGAACCCGTGTCGTCCCGTGAGTTCGTCTGCGTCGATGCTCCGCGTGCTCTGCCTCGGCTACAGCGTCACGGAGCTGCCGGGCTATGTCGAGCGGGCCAACGCCCTGGCGGCGGCCGAGGGGCGCCCGGTCACCTTCCTGCGCAGCGGCTGGGGCGGCCACTCCCTGCCCTCGATCGCCTGCCTGATCGACGAGATCCTCGACGCTTGTCCCTGCGACCACGTCCTGCTGGAGCTGTTCACCGGCAACGTCCGCTACTTCGATGGCGCGACGATGCGGGCCTACCTGGACGATATCCTGGCGGAGACCGCCCGGCGGGACCTGCCGGTCGCCTTCCTCAACCTCCACCAGGGCGGGGTCGCTTACGGCGCCGAACCGGTGGCCGCCCTGCTCGCGGAGTACCGCACCCTCTACGGCATTCCGTATCTCGACATCGCCGCCCCGGTGGCGGCGGGCGACATCGGCTATTTCCTGACCGACGGGACCCATGTCGCGCCGGCCGGAGCCGAGCTCTACGGCACCCTGGTCTACGCCTTCCTGCGGGCGCCGCCGCCGGGCCGCGCCTATATCGACCGGTTCCGGAGACTGCCGGTCCGGTTCGAATCCCTGCCGCTGCGCACCCTCCCCGGCCTGGCCTGCGGATTCGCGCTGCGCCGCAACGGCATCGCGCTGCACTTCCTGGAGATCCCCGAGGGTGCGGGCGCCGAGATCCCGTTCGGGCGCCCGCGCCACGTGATCGGCGCGCTGGTGACGTACGGGCCGGAGGCCGGCACGCTCACGATCCGGGATGCGGCGAGCGGGCGGATGCGCGCGATCACCGCCTACGACGAATTCTCGTACTACACGCGCTCGGTCTACCGCAGCGCCGTGTTCCCGGCCGCGCGGTCCCTGACGATCACGCAGGAGGCGGCGCTGCCGGACATCGCCCTGCGCAAGGGCGAGCCGGACCGGGGGAAGCGGCTCGGGCGCGTGTCGCACGTCTTCTTCCGGCGCAGGCTCGGGCTGGCCGAGCGCGCGGCGCTGATCCGCCACCGGCTGCTACGCAACCTGCGCCGGCTCACGGGCTTCCCAAGGGCCTGAGGCCCTTGGGCGGGGTGTCGGGGCGGAGCCCCGATCATCGGGCAAAGCCCGACACCAGGGCTCTGCCCTGGACCCGCAAAAGGTCGAAGACCTTTTGAATCCCGAACTTCTTCAGCCCAGGCGGACGCGCCAGATTTCCTCAGCGTATTCGCGCATCGACCGGTCGGAGGAGAACCACGCCATCCGGGCGGTGTTGCGGATCGCCTTGGCCCACCAGCCACGCGGATCACGCCAGGCGGCGTCGATCACGCGCTGCACCCGCCAGTAATCGTCGAAATCGGCGGTGAGCAGGTACTGGTCGCGCTGGCGCAGGTCGTCGGTGAGCGGCCGGAACCGGCCCGGCTCCTCGGGGGAGAACCGCCCGGAGGCGATCATGTCCAGCGCCGCCGCCAGCCGCGGCGAGGCCTGGATGGCCTTGGCGGCGTAGCCCGGCTCGGCTTCGCGCGCCTGCACCCCGGCGGCGTCGAGGCCGAAGATGAAGATGTTGTCCGCCCCGACATGGTCGCGGATCTCGATGTTGGCGCCGTCCAGCGTGCCGACCGTGAGCGCGCCGTTGAGCGCGAACTTCATGTTGCCGGTGCCCGAGGCCTCCATGCCGGCGGTGGAGATCTGCTCCGACAGGTCGGCGCCCGGGATGATCGTCTCGGCGAGGCTCACCGAGTAGTTCGGCAGGAACACCACCTTCAGCCGGCCCGCGACCTCCGGGTCGTCGTTCACCGCCTTGGCCACGTCGCAGGCGAGCTTGATGATCAGCTTGGCCCGGACGTAGCTCGGCGCCGCCTTGCCGGCGAAGATCTTGACCCGGGGCGTCCAGTCCCGGTGCGGCTCGGCCTTGATCGCCTGGTAGAGCGCCACCGTCTCGACGACGTTGAGCAGCTGGCGCTTGTATTCGTGGATGCGCTTGACCTGAACGTCGAACAGCGCGTCCGGATCGATGTCGATGCCGGTGCGCTCGGCCACGACCTTGGCCAGCGCTTCCTTGCGCTGCCGGCGCACGGCGGCGTAGCGCGCCACGAAGGCCGGATCCTCGGCATGGGCCTCGAGGCCCCGGAGCAGGGCGGGATCGTCGAGCACGCCCGGGCCCACCGTCTCCACGGCGAGCCGGGTGAGGCCCGGATTGGCGTTGTGGAGCCAGCGCCGGAAGGTGATGCCGTTGGTCTTATTGACGATCTTGTCCGGATCCAGCGCGTGCAGGTGCGCGAACACCGTGGAGCGCATCAGGTCGGTGTGCAGGGCCGAGACGCCGTTGACCCGGCGGGCGCCGTGGAAGGCCAGGTGCCCCATGCGCACCCGGCGGCCATGGGCCTCGTCGATCAGCGAGATCGAGGCCAGGTAGGCGGCGCCCTGGTGAGCCGGGTCCTGGCGACCGTGCTTGGCCTGCTCTTCCAGGTGCATCCAGTTGATCAGGTAGATGATCTGCATGTGGCGCGGCAGCAGCCGCTCCATCAGCTCCACCGGCCAGGTCTCCAGCGCCTCGGGCAGCAGGGTGTGGTTGGTGTAGTTCAGCGTGTTGGTGGTGATGTGCCAGGCATCCTCCCAGGAGAGGCCGTGGTCCTCCAGGAGAATGCGCATCAGCTCCGGCACCGCGATGGCCGGATGCGTGTCGTTGAGCTGGATCGCGGCGTGGTCCGGCAGGGAGCGCACGTCGCCGCGCTCGGTCACGTGGCGGGCGATGAGGTCCTGGAGCGAGGCCGAGGTGAAGAAGTATTCCTGGCGCAGGCGCAGCTCCTGGCCCTCGGCCGAGGAATCGCTCGGATAGAGCACCCGGGAGATCGCCTCGGCGCGCATGCGTGCCGCCACCGCGCCGACATGGTCGCCGCCGTTGAAGCGGGCGAGGTCGACGGGCTCGCCGGCCTCCGCCTTCCACAGGCGCAGCCGGTTGACGTGGCGCCCGCGCCAGCCGACCACCGGGATGTCGTGGGCGACCGCCCGCACGGTCTCGGCCGGCTGCCAGTGGCGGCGGATCACGCCCTCGCCGGGGGAGGACAGGGTCACGGTGCCGCCGAAGCCGATCGTGTAGGTCGCGTCCGGCCGGGCGAACTCCCAGGGGTTGCCCTCGGCGAGCCAGGTCTCCGGCGCCTCGCGCTGCCAGCCATCCTCGAAGGACTGGCGGAACAGGCCGTGATCGTACCGGATGCCGTAGCCGACCGCCGGGATGCCGATGCTGGCCATGCTGTCCATGAAGCAGGCGGCGAGCCGGCCGAGGCCGCCATTGCCGAGCGCCGCGTCGGGCTCGGCATCCTGCACGGCGTCGAGATCGACCCCGAGTTCCCGGAGCGCCGCCCGGGTCGTCTCGGTGAGGCCGAGATTGTTCATCGCGTCCGACATCAGCCGGCCGATGAGGAATTCGAGCGAGAGGTAGTAGACTCGCTTGTTCGGCACGGCCTTCTCGGAGGCCATGCAGGCCGCCACGATCCGCTCGCGCAGGGCCATCGCGGTCGCGACGAACCAGTCGCGCGGGCGGGCGGTCTCGGGCGTCCGGCCCAGCGCGAAGGTGAGCTTGGCGCGAATCGATTCCCGCAGGTCGACCACGGAATCGCCGGTCTCGGACAGGAGCGGCGCGATCCAGGCGGCGGTCGTCGGGATCTCGGATGCACTGTCGTCGCGCAAGGCGTCCCGCTGGGCGGGCGGAGTGAGAACGTCGTTCAGCACGTGCGGGTCCCCCAAAAGTCGGCGCCCCGGATTCTAGCGCCAGGGCTATCGTGGGCGGATTATCTCTTTTGACGGATTGCCAGCGAATGAACGTCTCGGCGATCCGTGCCCCGAAGCCACAAGTTTGCGATCGGCTTCCGGGCGAAGTCGTGGCGGTGCCGCCCCGACCGGGGCGTGCGACCGCGCGGCCAGAGATATGGCGCGACTACGTGACATTCTAGACACAACGGCCGGCGGCGCCAGCCCGCGACGCGCGCATCTGAGCCGTCGCCAGCGCGCGGCTCAGCGGTTAACCCTGCGTCGGGGATTCGCGGGGTGCAGCATGACCGAGACCGTCTGGTGGAAGCGCGGCACCGTCTACCAGGTCTATCCCCGCTCGTTCCAGGACACGAACGGCGACGGGGTCGGCGACCTGCCCGGCATCACCGCGCGGCTGGACTACCTCGCCTGGCTCGGGGTCGACGCCGTGTGGATCTCGCCGGTCTACCCCTCGCCCATGGCGGATTTCGGCTACGACGTGGCCGATTATTGCGGCATCGACCCGCTGTTCGGCACGCTGGCCGATTTCGACGCGCTGATCGCCGAGGCCCACCGGCGCAAGTTGAAGGTGATCCTCGACTTCGTGCCCAACCACTCGTCGATCGCGCATCCGTGGTTCGCGGAGAGCCGGTCGTCGCGCTCCAGCCCGAAGCGGGACTGGTACATCTGGCGCGACCCGGGCCCCGGCGGCGGTCCGCCGAACAACTGGGTCTCGAATTTCGGCGGCCCCGCCTGGACCCTCGATGAGGCCACCGGCCAGTACTACTACCACGCGTTCCTGGCCGAGCAGCCGGACCTGAACTGGCGCAACCCCGCCGTGCGGGCCGCGATGCACGACGCGCTGCGCTTCTGGCTGGAGCGCGGCGTCGACGGGTTCCGGGTCGACGTGATCTGGCACCTGATGAAGGATGCCGGATTCCGCGACAACCCGGCCAATCCCGACTACGCGCCGGGCACGCCGGAGATCAACCGCTTCACCCAGGTCTACTCCGCCGACCGCCCGGAGGTGTTCGACGTGATCGCCGGGATGCGGGCGGTGCTGCGCCAGTACGGCGAGCGGGTGCTGATCGGGGAGATCTACCTGCCGATCGAGCGGCTGGTGGCCTATTACGGCCCCGACCTCGCGGGCGCCGACCTGCCCTTCAACTTCCAGCTGATCCAGACCCCGTGGCGCGCCGACGCCGTCGCCGACCTCGTGGCCAATTACGAGGCGGCGCTCCCCGAGGGCGGCTGGCCGAACTGGGTGCTGGGCAACCACGACCAGCCGCGCATCGCCGCCCGGGTGGGCGAGGCGCAGGCTCGCATCGCCGCGATGCTTCTGCTGAGCTTACGCGGCACCCCGACCCTCTATTACGGCGACGAGATCGGCCTCGGTCCCATCCGGATTCCGCCTGAGCGTGCCCAGGACCCCTGGGAGCGCAACGAGCCCGGGCACGGCCGCGACCCGGAGCGCACGCCGATGCAGTGGGACGAGGCCCCGCAGGCCGGCTTCTCCACCGCGGAGCCGTGGCTGCCGCTCTCGGAGGATTGGCCGGTCCGCAACGTCGAGGGCCATCGCTCGGACCCGGCCTCGATGCTCACCCTGCACCGGCGGCTCCTGGCCCTGCGGCGCGACCACGCGGCTCTGGCCGTCGGCGACTACCGGGGCGTGCCCGTCGAGGCTGCGGATGTGTTCGCCTACGAGCGCTTCGCCGACGGCGAGAGCCTGCGCGTGGTCCTGAACTTCGGCGGCGATTCGCAGAGCCTTCCCTTGCCCGAGGGCGACTGGACGATCCTGCTCTCGACGCTGACCGGGCGAGCGGGCGCGCAGGCCCGCACGACGCTCGCCCTCGGCCCCGACGAGGGGGTGATTCTCCGCCGCGCCTGAGCCTCGGCCTGCCATCTCTTGTCGCAGTGCAGCGCAGTTATTCGGCCGTAGCCGAATCTGTAACCGAAGCTTAAGGCTGACGCTGGCCTAAATTGTGCGTCGCAGCGGAACTGGTGCGGCGAAGGAGCATTGGACATGGTTGAGGTCGTGACAGCGGTGTCTGCCCGATCCTCTGCCCGACCGGGGCATCCCGCCCGGCCAGGATCGATGCCGATGCACGATGCGCTTCGCGGTGGCTCCCTGGTCGATGACGCCTTCGGCGAGAGCGGCGGAGGCGCTGCGCAGTTCACCAATCCGGCCTGGCCGGCCTCGCTGCGCCGCCGCATCCTCTACGCCACCCCGGAGATGGCCGACTTCGTGAAGACCGGCGGCCTCGGCGAGGTCTCGGCCGCCCTGCCCCGGGCCCTGGTGCCGTATTACGACATCCGCGTCCTGATCCCCGGCTACCGCCAGGTCCGCGCCGCGTTCCCCGAGATCCCGGTGGTCGCCCGGCTCGAAGGCTTCGCGGGTGTACCTGCCTGCGATCTCGGCCTGGTCGAGGCCGCCGACGGCTTGCGCATCTACGTCCTGCTGGCGCCCGAGCTCTACGAGCGTGACGGCACGCCCTACGGCGACGCCCACGGCGATTTCGGCGACAACGACCTGCGCTTCGCGCGCCTCAGCCTCGCGGCGGCGGAGATTGCCGCCGGCATCGATGGCGATTGGGCGGCGGACCTGCTGCACCTCAACGACTGGCAGGCGGCCCTCGCCCCGGCCTACCTGGCCTGGCGCGGTCGGCGCATCCCGAGCGTGCTGACCATCCACAACCTCGCCTATCAGGGCCTGTTCCCCCGCGACAGCCTGGGCCGCCTCGGCGTGCCGGACTCGGCCTTCCAGGTCGACGGCGCGGAGTTCTACGGCCAGCTCTCGTTCCTGAAGGCCGGCATCTTCTACGCCTCACAGGTCACCACGGTGAGCGAGACCTACGCGCGGGAGATCCAGACCGCCGAGATGGGCTGCGGGCTCGACGGGCTGCTGCGCACCCGCGCCGGCCAGGGCCGCCTCGCCGGCATCCTCAACGGCATCGACGAGACCTGGGACCCGAGCACCGACCAGCACCTCGCCACCCGGTTCGAGGTCGACGACTGGAAGGGCAAGCGCGCCAATGCCGAGGCGGTGCGCCAGCAATTCGGGCTGGCGGTCTCCCGCGGCCCGCTCTTCGCCATCGTCTCGCGCCTGGTGCACCAGAAGGGCATCGACCTGAGCCTGCAGGCGGCCGAGGCGATCGTGGCCGAGGGCGGCCAGCTCGTGGTGATCGGCCAGGGCGAGGGCCGGTTCGAGCAGGCCCTGCGCGGCCTGTCCAAGCTCCACCCCGACGCGGTCGGCGTGCATGTCGGCTTCGAGGAAGCCCAGGCGAGGCGGATGTTCGCCGGCAGCGACTTCCTGCTGATGCCCTCGCGGTTCGAGCCCTGCGGGCTCGCCCAGATGTACGCCCAGCGCTTCGGCTCCCTGCCGATCGTGCACCGCACCGGGGGGCTGGCCGACACGGTCGAGGACGGGGTGACGGGCTTCACCTTCCCGGAGGCTTCGGCCTCGGCCTTCGGCTCGGCGGTCCGCCGGGCCTTCGAGGCGTTCGGCCAGAAGAAGCGGCTCAACGCCATGCGCCGGCGCGCCATGGCCGCCCGGTTCGGCTGGGACCAGGCCGCCGACAGCTATGCCGGCCTCTACGCCCGCGCCATGGGCAACAGCCCGGCGCTGCGCTGGCGCGCCGCGTAAGACCGGGTTTCCAAAGGGCTCAGCCCTTTGGCAGGGGTTCGGGGCAAGACCCTTGAGGACTTGGCCCCCGAGACACCAGGGCTCTGCCCTGGACCCGCAAAAGGTCACGGACCTTTTGAATCCGTGACCTTCGGGGACGAGCCTCTATCGCTCCAGCACGAAGATCATCGTCGCCAGCGGCGGCAGGGTCAGCGACAGGGACTGAGCCTGGCCGTGGCTCGCCTGGCCGTCGGTGTGGCCGCCGCCGTTGTTGCCGAGGTTCGAGCCGCCGTACACGGCCGCGTCCGAGTTGAACGCCTCCCTGTAAAAACCCGCCTCCGGCACGCCGACGCGGTAGCCCTCCCGGGGGAGCGGGGTGAAGTTCGAGACCACGATCGCGACCTCACCGGGATTGGCGCCCTTGCGGGCCCAGGCGATGACGCTGTTGTCCTGGTCGTCGGCCACCAGCCACTGGAACCCGGTCTGCTCGACGTCCCGGGCGTAGAGGGCCGGGGTCGAGACGTAGAGCCGGTTGAGGTCCCGGACCACGTCCTTGACGCCCTTGTGCAGGGGATCGTCGAGCAGGTGCCAGTCCAGGCTGTTGTCGTGGTTCCACTCCCGCTCCTGGCCGAACTCGCCGCCCATGAACAAGAGCTTCTTGCCGGGATGCCCCCACATGAAGCCGAAATAGGCGCGCAGGTTCGCGAATTTCTGCCAGCGGTCGCCCGGCATCTTGCCGAGCAGCGAGCCCTTCCCGTGCACGACCTCGTCGTGGGAGAGCGGCAGGATGAAATTCTCCGAGAAGGCGTAGAGCAGCCCGAAGGTCAGGTTGTGGTGGTGGTAGCGGCGGTGGATCGGATCCTCCGACACGTATTTCAACGTGTCGTGCATCCAGCCCATGTTCCACTTGAAGCCGAAGCCGAGGCCGCCCGTGTAGGTCGGGTGCGAGACCCCCGGCCAGGAGGTCGATTCCTCCGCCACCGTGATCGTGCCCGGGGCGTGGCTGTAGGTCGCCTCGTTGGTCTTGCGCAGGAAGTCGATGGCGTCGAGGTTCTCGTTGCCGCCGTAGCGGTTCGGGATCCACTCGCCCTGGCGGCGCGAATAGTCGAGGTAGAGCATCGACGCGACGGCATCCACGCGCAGGCCGTCGAGGTGGTAATGCTCCAGCCAGAACCGGGCATTGGCGGCCAGGAAGGTCGCGACCTCGGTCCGGCCGAAATTGTAGATGTAGGTGCCCCAATCCTGGTGGAAGCCCTGGCGCGGGTCGGCGTGCTCGTAGAGATGCGTGCCGTCGAACAGGCCGAGCCCGTGCGCGTCCAGCGGGAAGTGGCCGGGCACCCAGTCGAGCATCACGCCGATGCCGGCCTCGTGGGCGGTGTCGACGAAGGCGGCGAAATCCTCCGGCGTGCCGAAGCGGCTGGTCGGGGCGAACAGCGAGACCGGCTGGTAGCCCCAGGACCCGTCGAACGGGAACTCGGTGATCGGCAGCATCTCGATATGGGTGAAGCCCATATCCTTGACGTAGGGGATCAGCCGCTCGCCCAGCTCCTTGTAGGTCAGGTAACGGTTGCCCTCCTCGGGCACACGCGCCCAGGAGCCGAGATGGACCTCGTAGATCGAGATCGCGGCGTGGCGCGGATCCTTGGCGCCCCGGGTCTTCATCCAGCCGGAATCGCGCCAGGCGAACTCGCCCGTCCCGTGGGTGATCGAGGCGGTCTCCGGCGGGTGCTGGGCGGCGAAGGCGACCGGGTCGGCCTTGAGCGGGATCAGGGCGCCGTCGGGGCCGCGGATCTCGAACTTGTAGCACGCGCCGGCCTTGAGGCCGGGCACGAACAATTCCCAGATCCCGCCGTCCTGCCACAGGCGCATCGGGTGGCGCCGCCCGTCCCAATCGTTGAAGTCGCCGACCACGCTGACCTTGCGGGCATTGGGCGCCCACACGGCGAAGCGGAAGCCGTCGATGCCGTCGAGCTGGCCGGACTGGGCGCCGAGCATCCGGTAGACCAGATTGGTGCCGACCTCGCGCAGGGTCGCCACGTCGTATTGCTCGATCGAGGAGCCGAAGCCGTAGGGATCGAAGCGTTTGCGCTTGGTCCCGTCCCAGAGCTCGACCTCGATCTCGTAGAGCGGCCGGCCCTCGCCCTCGACCCGGGCGACGTAGAAGCCCTCCGGGTGCCGCTTCTCGAACGGCACGGTGCGGTCGCTCATCACCAGGGCGGCGGCCCGCGCCTCGGGCAGGACGGCGCGCACTTCCCAGAGGTCGGGGCCGACCCGGTGGGGGCCGAGCACCGAGAACGGGTCGCCGTGGTTGGCGCTCATCAGCGCCGCGATCGCGTCCGGATGGACGCTCGGCGGTGCCGAGGCGGCCCCGGAATGCGGGACATCCGCGTTCCGCGCGCTCGCCGCTTCCGGGTCGATCCGCGGTGCGAAGGTCTCGTCGATCGCCGTCATTCAGTTTCTCCGGGCTCGTGGCCGTCCGTGTCCAGAATGGTGAGAACCCCCCGGGCGGGGATTTCGATCCAGTCCGGCCGGTTGTTGGCCTCGTAATCGACTTCGTAGAGGGCCTTGGTCAGCAGGCAGAGGCGCAGCAGCCGCGCCCGCGTGGCCGGGTCGGTCACGGCCGCCCGCGTCCCCGCCACGGCCGTCTCGTAGCCGGCCAGGAACGCCGCCTCGATCATGCCGCGCCAGGCGCTAGCGGCGTCCCGCGCCCGTGCCTCGGAATCGCCGAACCGGACGGTGATCTCGCGGATCACGGTCTCGGCCCCGTACGCGAAGGAGCGCATCAGGCCGGCGACGTCGCGCAGGGGCATCGACTTCGCCCGCCGCTCGTCGGCCGGGCGCGAGGGCTCGCCCTCGAAGTCGACGATGATCAGGTCGCTCTCGGAGACCAGCACCTGACCGAGGTGATAGTCGCCGTGGATCCGGATCTTGTGGGCCCCGCGCGGCGGCTCGGTGCTGAGCGCCTCGATCAGCGCCTCGACCTCGGCCCGCCGCTGCATGAGCGCCGTGCAGGCCGGCTTGCCGGCATCGAGGCCGCGCTCGGAGAGGCCTTTCAGCGCCCGGAAGGCCCGATCGGCCTGGTGACGCGCGTCGCGGGCGAGCACCGCCAGGTCGTCCTCGGCGAAGGGTTCGGCCGCGAAGGCCGGGTCGTCGGTCTCCATCGCGAAGGCGGCGTGCATCTCGGCGGTGCGGCGGCCGAGCAGGTCGGCCCAGGGCCCATGGGCCTGGAACGCCTCCTCGGGGCTGACCGCCTCGCTCTCGGGGGTGAGCACCACGGTCTCGAAGTCCCGGCGCAGGCCCTCCAGCATCAGCGTCCAGGCGTCGCCCTGGTTCATGACGAATTTCTGAAGGACCGCCAGCGCCGTCCGCGTGCCATCCTCGGCCACGTGCTCGAGGGTGCCGAGCAGCGCGGGCGTATTGGAGAAACCCGCCTGCTCGGTGAGGAAGCGCCCGACCTCGATCTCGGGATGCGTCCCCGGCTGCAGGCGGCGCAGCAGCTTGAGCATCATCTTCGAGCCGATGGCGATCGAGGTGTTGCTCTGCTCCGCCGACAGCCGGCGGATGTCGGCCACGTCTACCGTGACATCCGGATCGAAGGCCGACGTGGTGGAAAACACCAGCCGCCCGCTCTCCGTGGGAATCTCCGTGCCCTGGCGCATGGCGTCGATCAGGCCGGCCGCGAAGGCGTTGGAGCCGGCCGCGCCGTAGAGCAGGCCGGTGCGCGGCCCGCGGCGCACCCGCGCCACCGCGAAGGGCAGCAGCGTCTCGTCCTCGCGGCCCTCCTCGACGCCCACGGGCACGAAGTATTCCTGGGATTCGCCGTTGGCGAGCTGGACCTGCAGGCGCGGCAGCAGGAAGCGGGCGCTGCCGTCCACGTCCTTCAGGGCGGCGCAGTCGATCACCTTCACGGACCGGATCCGCGAGCCCTTGGCGCCGAACCAGCGCCGGCTGGTCAGGAACGGCGGCACCACGGTGCGCTCGAAGGCGACCCGCTCGCGGCCCGACATCAGGCTCTCGATGCCGCCGGTGAGCACCAGGGTGAACAGCTCCGGGGGCTCCTGCTGCGGGCCGATCGCGCCCGAGCGGGCGGCGCTGAGCGAGAACCAGTAGAAGCCGTAGGACGGCAGGGTCAGCAGGTAGGGCAGGTCGCCGATCGGCGGGAATTCGGAGCCGCCGGTCAGCTCGATCGGCACCGCGGTGCGCAATTCCGACAGGTCGAGCTGCACCGCCTGGGGCGCGCGCGACAGGTTGGCGACGCACAGGATCCGCTCGTCCTCGTGCTCGCGGATCCAGGCCAGGACCTTGCGGTTCGAGGGATACAGGAACTGGATCGTGCCGCGGCCCAGCGCGACGCTGTTGTTGCGGATCGCGATCATCCGCCTTGTCCAGCTCAGCAGGCTGGTCTGCGACTGGGTCTGCGCCTCGACGTTGATCGCGTCGAAGCCGTAGATCGGGTCCTGGATCGCGGGCAGGAACAGCCGCTGCGGGTTCGCCCGGGAGAAGCCGCCGTTCCGGTCGGGCGACCATTGCATCGGCGTGCGCACGCCGTCGCGGTCGCCGAGATAGATGTTGTCGCCCATGCCGATCTCGTCGCCGTAATAGAGCACCGGCGTGCCGGGCATCGACAGGACGAGGGACTTCATCAGCTCGATCTTGCGCCGGTCGTTCTCGAGCAGCGGCGCGAGGCGGCGGCGGATGCCGAGATTGATTCGGGCCCGGCGCTCGGCGGCGTAGAACGACCAGAGGTAGTCACGCTCCTCGGCAGTGACCATTTCGAGCGTCAGCTCGTCGTGATTCCGCAAAAAGATCGCCCACTGGCAGCCCTCCGGGATCTCCGGGGTCTGGCGCATGATGTCGGTGATCGGGTGCCGGTCCTCCCGGGCGATCGCCATGTACATCCGCGGCATCAGCGGGAAGTGGAACGCCATGTGGCATTCGTCGCCGTCGCCGAAATACTGCGCGGTCTCCTCCGGCCACTGGTTGGCCTCGGCCAGCAGCATCCGGTCCGGATAGCTGGCATCCAGCGCCGCCCGGATTTTTTTGATCACATCATGCGTTTCGGACAAGTTCTCGCAGTTCGTGCCGTCGCGCTCGATCAGGTAGGGGATCGCGTCCAGCCGCAGCCCGTCGACGCCCATGTCGAGCCAGTAGCGCATCGTCGCGATGACCGCTTCCAGCACCTTCGGGTTGTCGAAGTTGAGGTCCGGCTGGTGGCTGTAGAACCGGTGCCAGAAATACTGCTTGGCGACCGGGTCCCAGGTCCAGTTCGAGGCCTCGGTGTCGAGGAAGATGATCCGCGTGTCCTTGTACGGCGCGTCGGTGTCCGACCAGACGTAGAAGTCGCGCTCGGGCGAGCCGGGGGGCGCCTCGCGGGCCGCCTGGAACCAGGGGTGCTGGTCGCTGGTGTGGTTGATCACGAGCTCGGTGATCACCCGCAGGCCGCGCGCGTGCGCCGCCGCCACGAAGGCCTTGAAGTCCTCCATGGTCCCGTAGGACGGGTTGATGCCCTCGTAATCGGCGATGTCGTAGCCGTCGTCGCGCAGGGGCGAGGGATAGAACGGCATCAGCCAGATCGCCGTGACGCCGAGGTCGCGGACATAGTCCAGCCGCCGGGTCAGGCCCTCGAAATCACCGATCCCGTCGTCGTTCGAGTCGAAGAACGACTTGACGTGGATCTGATAGATGATGGCGTCACGGTACCATTGCGGGTCGCTGCGATCGATCATCGCGTCGCTGCCTCATCGGTCGAAGGGACTGGGACCGGCGGGCGGAACCGGCCGGGGCGCGGGCGATCGGCCGCGCGGCGCAAGAGTCGGCGCCGGGCGGGCCCGGCGTCGGAATTAGAAGTCATGGTCAGGTGCCATGGGCTGGCTCAGCCCGCAACCCGCCGCGGCGCCCGAAGACGCCAGATGATGCAGGATCGCTCGGCCGGATCGAGGGCGATCCGGTGGGTCTTGCCCCGCAGCTCGAACGTGTAGCCCTGGAGCAGGTCCTCAACCTCCACGGCGCCGTCGTCGGGCAGGCCGAACAGCCAGAGCGGCACCTCGTAGGTGCATTCCTGGCGGTTCTTGGGATCGAGGTTGACCATGGTGAACACGCAATTGTCACGCTCCGGCGTCGCCTTGGCGTAGGCGATGATCTGGTCGTTGGAGGCGCCGGTGAAGACCACGTTGCGGAAATCCCAGAGGGCGGGGTTCTCGCGGCGGATCTTGTTGAGCGTGACGATGTGCTCGCGGATGTTGCCGGGCCGGTCGTAGTCCCAGGCCTTCAGCTCGTATTTTTCGGAATTCAGATACTCTTCCTTGCCCGGGTAGGGCGCCGCCTCGCACAGCTCGAAGCCGTTATAGATGCCGTAGACCGACGACAGGGTGGCGGCCAGCGTCCCCCGGATCACGAAGCCCGCCCGGCCGCTGGTCTGAAGGAAGTACGGGTTGATGTCGGGCGTGTTGGCGAAGAAGTTCGGGCGGTAGTACTCGCCCATCTCGCCGGCGAGCTCCAGGGCGTACTCGGTCAGCTCCTGCTTGGTGTTGCGCCAGGTGAAGTAGGTGTAGCTCTGCTGGTAGCCGGCCTTGGCGAGCTTCATCATCATCTTCGGCCGAGTGAAGGCCTCGGCCAGGAACAGCGCGTCGGGATAGCGGCCGTTGACCTCGGCGATCACCCATTCCCAGAACGGGATCGGCTTGGTGTGCGGGTTGTCGACCCGGAAGATCCGCACGCCCCTTGCGCACCAGCCGAGCAGGATGTCGCGCAGCTCGATCCAGAGCGAGGGCAGGGCGCCCCCGTAGAAATGGACGTTCGAGATGTCCTCGTACTTCTTGGGCGGGTTCTCGGCGAATTTCAGCGTGCCGTCGGGGCGCCACTCGAACCATTCCGGATGGTTCTTGATCCAGGGATGGTCCGGCGAGCACTGGATCGCGAAGTCGAGGGCGATCTCCATGCCGTAGGCGTGGCTTTCCGCCACCAGCCGCTCGAAATCCTCCAGCGTCCCGAGGTCGGGATGCACGGCCTCGTGACCGCCCTCCTCCGCGCCGACCGCGTAGACCGAGCCGACATCCCCGGGCAGGGCCTTGAGGGTGTTGTTCTTGCCCTTGCGGTTGGTCCGGCCCACCGGATGGATCGGCGTGAAGTAGAGCACGTCGAAGCCGAGTTCGCGGATCTCGGGCAGGCGCTTGATCACGTCGTCGAAGGTGCCGTGGCGGTTCACGTCCATCGACTGGGAGCGCGGAAAAATCTCGTACCAGGCGGAGAACCGGGCTGCGAGGCGGTCGGCGATCACCGGTAGCACCACCGGATAGCGGCTGAGATTCACCCGCTCGGCGTTCCGGCGCACGAGGCTCGCCGCCTCGGGCTGCAGGATCCGCTCGAGCTGGGCGGCCGAGCCGGTCTCCTCCGCGGCGAGCGCCGCGACCAGGGCGGCCAGCCGCTCCGCGTCGCGTCCGGCACCGCGGCCCCGGGCGAGAGACGCGGCGCTCTCCACCAGGGTGACGCCCTCGATCGTCTCAAGCCGGATGTCGACGCCGGCGGCGCGCTTCTTCAGGGTGTCGCGCACCCAGGAGGAGAACGGATCGCGCCAGGCGATCAGGGTGAACTCGTAGCGGGCGTTGCGCTCCAGGGGGAAGTGCCCGGCCCAGCGGTCGTTGTCGACGAAGACCATCGGATCCTCGCGCCACGCCTCGGTGCCGGCGACCCGCGACAGGATCGCGGCGTCGAGCACCTCGTGGCCGTCGGAGAAGATGTCGGCCTCGACCCGCAGGGATTCGCCGACGATGCGCTTCACCGCCGAGCGGCCGCCGTCGATCTCCGGGCTCACGGCCTCGATCACCACCCGGCCCTCGCCGTCCGGCATGCCGCGCTCGGGCAGCTGGGCGACCTGGGCGGCGCTGGCGCTGAGGATGCGCAGCTCGCCCGGCAGCAGGTCGATGGCGCTGCCGGGATGGAAGGCGATCGGCTCGGCTTCGGGGGTCCGGTCGACGAAGGCGCCGAGCATCCCACCGGTCCGGGCGATGAGCGCCCCGGCCTCCACCGGCACCGGCTTGTCCGAGGGGTTGTAGAGCACGATCAGCGCGTGCTGCGCCGAGGCCGGATGGCCGGTGTCGAAGCGGGCCAGCGCCACGAGGTCGCTGTCGGGGGCCGAGATGCGCAGCTGCGCGCCCTCGACATTGGCGGCCGGCAGCTCGGCCCGGAGGGCGTTGATCGCCCGGATCGAGGCGGAGATGTCGATGCCGGTGTCGTTCTCGCGGTCGCGCGGGGTGGTCTCGACCACGTGCAGCGCCCGGCGGTAGCCCCATTCGTAGCCGATCGGCATCAGCACGCCGGCCGAGAAGAAGGCGGCCAGCGCGTAGCGGGTGCGCAGGTGCCGCGCCACCGCCTCGGGGCCGCCGCCGATCTCGGCGGCCAGGCGCTGCATGTCGTGGTTTTCCGGGAAGGCGATCGAGGGCGCCAGCACCCGCAGGCGCTCGTACTGCTCCAGCGCCCAGGGCTTCTTCAGGTCCCACCAGGCGAAGGAGTTGAACAGGTAATCGAAGCCGGCGCCGGCCGTGGCCTTCGCCTCCTCGAAGGTGCAGCCCAGGGTCTCGGCGGCGAACAGGCAGGCGGAATCGCGGCCCTTGGCCTCGCCGATCAGGACGCGCCAGGTCTCGGGCGGGACCTTGTAGGCGGCGTCGCACCGGAAGCCCGCGACGCCGAGCGCCTGCAGCCGGGCGACGTAGGCGCCCCAGATCCGGGTCAGCTCGTCCCGGGCGGACGGCGTGTGATAGTCGAGCTCGACCAGATCGCCCCAGACCGTGCGGATCGAGGGATCGTCCGGATCCACCGCGCCCGGATGCATGATCGAGCCGTCGGGCTCCTTCATGAACAGGTCGGGCCGCTCCAGAGCCAACCGGGCGTTGTCGGCGGTGTGGTTGATCACGAGGTCGGTCATCACCGATAGGCCGGCGGCCTCGGCGGCGGCGCAGAACCGGCGGATCTGCTCGTCGTCCGGGGTGCCGTCCTGGTCGCGGAACCGCTCGTCGAGCCGCTCGGGATCGGCCACCGCGTAGAGGCTCCGCGAGCCGCCGGTCTGGTGGAACGGGTTCAGGTAGATCCAGTCGAAGCCGAGCGCGGCGATCCGGGGCAATTCGGCCGCCCAGTCGGAGACGCGCCCGACCAGGAGCGGGAACAGGTTGTAGATCCGGGGCCCCTCGGCGCGAGGCGCCAGGGCTGCGGGCAGGACGGCTCCGGTCGTCGCAGCGGCGGTGGCGGCGGCGGTGGTCGGTGCGTTCATGCTGGTCTCTGGCTCCTGGTCCATGGTCGTAACGCCCGAACCGCGCGGGCGTGCCTTACGTGGGACGGCGCGGATGTTCAGATCCGCGCCACCCGCCTCTCAGCAGATTCGCATGACAGGGCCGCGAGGGGCCTGCCCGGGCGACCGGCGTCATTGCGAGCGGAGCGAAGCAAGCCAGAGAGACGCGACGATCTGGGAACGCGCGCTGCCCTGGGTTGCTTCGCTCCACTCGCAATGACGGAGCGGATCACCCCTGCGTTGCTTCGCTCCACTCGCAATGACGGAGCGGATCACCCCTGCCGCCGCAGGACCGCGTAGGGCAGGTCGCGCAGGAGCTGACCGAGGTCGGCCCCCTCCCCTCCGGTCTCGACGATCTGCCCCGACACGAGGTCGCGCCAGTGCGTGCCCGCCCCGAGATCGACCCGGGTTCCGGCGAACGCCTCGCCCGACCAGACCGCGTCGCCGACGATGCCGGCGAACAGGCGCGGCACCGCCACGAACAGGTCGCCGCCCTCCTCGCCCGGGTCGGTCCGCCGGTAGGCGATCACGTGGGCCGCCCGGGCGCCCGTGGCCTCGACCGGCTCGTAGGCGGCGCTGGCGTAGAAGGCCGGACGCTCGGCCCGCTCGGCGAGCAGCCGCGCGAGGGTCGCCTGCTTGACCCGCCCGTCCGGCCAGTGCGGCAGCAGGGCGGCCGGTTCGCCGCCCTGTTCGAGCATCCGCTCCAGGGCCGGGTAATCCACCGGGCGGCGGTTGTCGGGATCGACGAACGAAAAGTCCCAGACCTCCGTGCCCTGGTAGGTGTCGGGCAGGCCCGGCAGGGTGCATTTCAGGACCGTCCGGCCGAGCCCCGCGAGCATGCCGAGATGGGCGAGCCGCCGGGCGAAGGGGCGCAACTCGCGCAGGAAGTCCGAGCCCGGGGCGATCAGCGCGGAAAACAGCTTCTTGACCGCGCCCTCGTAGACCTCGTCGACATTGACCCAGCTCGAGCGGCGCTTGCCCTCGCGCATGGCCTTCTCGCCATAGGCGATCAGCCGATCGCGAAAATCCGCGATCGCGGCCGTCTCGTCCCCCTCCAGCAGCTCCAGCGGCCAGGCGCCGAGGATCGCCTGGAAGAACATCCACTGGTCGTTGGCATCCGGGGCCGGCTCGCCGTCGATCCGGGCGAGATGCGGGCTCGCCGTGCGCTGCCACAGGTCCCAGGCGCCGGCCCAGCCCTCCGGGATCTCGGAGAGCGCGAGCATCCGGGTCCGGGCATCCTCGCCGCGCTTGGTGTCGTGGGTCGCCGTGGTGATCATGGCGTTCGGCCAGTCGCGGGCGCGGGCGATCTGCAGGTCGTGGAAGTGCTCGGCGTCGATGCCGTACTCGCCCGGATCGCCGCCGACCTCGTTGAGGCCGAGCAGGCAGGCGTACCGGTAGAACAGCGTGTCCTCCAGGCTCTTGGCCATGACCGGGCCGGTGAGCTGCTGGAACCGGCGGCGGAAGCGCAGGACCACCCGCGGGTCCGGGCGCCCCGGTCCCACGGTCTCGATCCGCCCGAGCAGCACGTCGGCGGCGAAATCGTGCACCGAGCGGTCGGGCAGGCCCGACCAGCGCTTCGCCTTGGCGACCGCGCCCTCGATCAGCCGCACGTCCTCGGGCTCGACTTCGCCCTCCTCCAGCTCCGGCGGCAGGTAGCTGCGGTAGGTCGGGAAGCGGGCGATGATCTCGATCAGGGCCCGGCGCAGCGCGTTGACGGTGAAGTCGCGGGTGCGCCGGTCGGCATCCGCCACCTCCTTCAGGTCGGTGGTCAGCACCTCCAACTCGCTGGCGAAGCTGATCTCCAGGATCTCGGCCTTGGCGGCGCGGAGCTGGAACCCGTAGGGCTCATCGAAGCCCGAGGCCCATTCGTAGAGCCGCCGGACCTTCCCCTGCCGCTCTTTGTCCACCAGGATGCCGTCGAGCTGGTTGAGCACGTCGTAGCCCGTGGTCCCGGCCACCGGCCAGGGCCGCAGCCGCTCGCCGGGCTCCAGGATTTTTTCGACGACCACGTAGAAGCCGGGGCCGACGGCGGCCTGGAGCGCACGCGCGTAGCCCAGCGGGTCGGCGAGCCCGTCGATATGGTCGATGCGCAAGCCGTCGATCCGGCCCTCGCGGATGTGCCGGAACACGGTCTCGTGCGAGCGGTGGAAGATGTCGGACAGCTCCACCCGCAGGCCGGCCAGCGAGTTCACATCGAAGAACCGACGGTAGTTGATGTCGCTCGACGCCACCCGCCAATGGGCCAGCCGGTAGGCCTGGGCCTCCAGGAGCCGGTGCAGCGGCCCGAAGCTGTCGGGGCGGCCCTTGAAGCCGTTGAGCAGCGCCAGGGTGCTGGCGGTGGCCTCCTGGATCAGGGTCGAGACGCCGTAGATCTCGGCGAGCCGGCGCTTGAGCCCCTCGGCCTCCTCGGGGAATCCCTTCCGGCGGGTCTCGTCGGTGTCGATCGCCATGGCGCGCAGGCGCTCGGAGATGGCGAGCAATTCCGCGGTGGTGTCGTCGTCCACTGCCCCGATGGCGGCGATCACCCGGTTCAGGATGGTCGGGTAGCTCAAGGGGCGGATCGGCAGCTGGTGCTCGTAGTGCCAGACGCTGAAGGCGCCGGCCTCGGGATCGAACTTCAGCTCCAGGGTGCCCTGCTCCAGGGCCTCGCCGTAGCGCTCGCCCAGGAACGGGATCACCAGGTTGCGGCCGGCGCCGAGGCGCTGCCAGTCGATGTCGAAGGCGTCCGCGAAGGGCGACAGGGAGCCCCATTCGAGCACCGAGAGCCACCACGGGTTGTCGGAGCCGCCGACGCCCATGTGGTTGGGCACGATGTCCAGGAGCAGCTTCAGCCCGTGCCCGTGCAGGGTCTCGGACAGCTTGACGAAGCCCTCCTCGCCGCCGAGCTCCGGGTTGATCGCGCCGTGATCGACGATGTCGTAGCCGTGGGTCGAGCCGGGCCGCGCCTTCTGGAGCGGCGAGGCGTAGACGTGGCTGATCCCGAGCTTCTTGAGATACGGGACGATCCGCTCCGCATCCGCGAAGGTGAAGTCCTTGTGGAATTGCAGCCGGTAGGTCGATTGCGGCGGCGGTGCCGCCAGCCGGGCGGAGCCGGAACGCGGGCCCCGCGACTCGGCCGAGAGCGAGGCCGCCAGCTTGGCGAGCGGGCCGCCCGGGGCGGCGATGGCGACGAGGTCCCGGTCGAGCTTGCGCCGCCAGTTCGGATAGCCCTCGGTGGAGCCCGGGACGTTGGCCTGGGCGAGTTCCGAGACCACGTCCTCGTACTGCACGGCGGTCAGCATCGAGGGGGCGCGGGCGAGGTAGCGGGCGGCGGCCTCGAACGGCGCGGCCTCGGGGGGCTCGGCCGTCGGCAGGAGCTGCTCGGCCGCCAGCGCCTCGGTGAGGCGGCGGCGCTCGACCACGCGCTCGTTGCGCTCGGCCTCGGCGCGATCCTGATCGTACAGGCCCAGCGACTGGCGGGTGTCGGTGTCGACCCCGCGCCACCAGCCGACGAAGGTCGGCAGGTCGTGGGTGGTGATGGCGGTGAGCGCATCGCGCGGATAGGCGGAGGGGGCCTTGAACCGGCCGTCCCCTTCCCGCTCGAAGGCCAGGATCCGGTAGCTGAGCACGCCGGCCCGCATCAGGGCGTCGGAGAAGCCTTCGGGCGCGGTGCCGAGATCCTCGGCGATGACCAGGCACTTGTTGCGGTGGCTCTCCAGCCGCAGCACCGCCAGCATCGGCTCGAACGGCATCGCCACGTAGGCGCCGGCATGGGCGCCGGCCCCGAGCGGGATCAGGAACAACCGGGCGAGCTGGAAGGCGTGGTCGATCCGGATCGCGCCGGCATGGCGCATGTTGGCCTGGACCAGGGCCCGGAACGCGGCGAGGCCGTCGCGCTCCATCTCCAGCGGGTCGAAGGCCGGCAGGCCCCAGTTCTGGCCCTTGGGGGCGAGCAGGTCCGGGGGCGCGCCGATCGAGACCCGGTCGGCGAAGCGCTCGGGATGCGACCAGATCTCGGAGCCGCCCCGGTCGGCGCCCACCGCGAGGTCGCGATAGAGCCCGACCCGCATGCCGGCGCCCAGAGCCGCCGCGGAGGCTGCGGCGAGCTGGCGGTCGGCGAGGTATTGCAGCCAGGCGTGGTAGCCCACCGCCTCGGCGTTCCCGGCCGCGAAGGCCACGACCGCGTCGGTGCCGGCACGGCGGTATTCCTCCGGCCAGTCGCCGAGCCAATGGGCGCCCTGCTGCCGGAAATGCTCGGACAGGGCCTCGAACACCGCATGCGCGGCGAGGTCCGGGCCGCCCTCCTGGCGGAAGCGCTCGAACGCGGCGTCGGTGCCGGCCCGGGCCGGGGATTCGAGCCAGAGGGCGCGCAGCACCGGGTCGAGCACGTCGGCCACGCCCTGGTGGTCGACGAGCGCCGCCTCGCGGAGCGCCGTGATCGCGTCGGCGCGCTCGGCGAGGAGCGCCTCGGCTCTTGAGCCGGCGAGCCCCGGCAGGCTGCGCGGGGCGATGAACAGGGTCTCGAGGAACAGCCGCGAGGACGGCGAGTAGGGCGAGATCTTGGTGCGGTCGGAACCGAACAGGGCGTGGACCGGGCTGAGCCCCAAGAACGCCGCCCCGCGCAGGGCCGCCTCGCGGGCGGCCTCGCCGGCATCCGCGTAGGTGCCGATGCCGATGTTGGTGGCCGAGCGCAGGCCGTAGAGCTGCGCGGCCATGCCCCAGTCGGAGGCGCCCTCCTCCGTGTAGGGCCGCGGACGCCAGCAGCGCTGGGGCGCGGCGATCACCCAGGATTCGGCCCGGATCCGGCCGGCCTGGACGGTGAGGCGGTGATAGCCCGGGGTCAGCGGCGGCAGCTCGAAGCCGGGCTCGGCCCCCTGCGGGTTGGCCCGGCCCTCGCGGGCCGCGCCACGCTCGTCCACCAGCCGCCAGACCAGGGTGTGCGGGGTGCCGTCCTCGACGCGCACCGGCACCCGGGCGGTGCGGCGCGCCTCCACGGGCAGCAGCGGCGGCACCAGGCCCCGGCGCAGGGCCTCGACCTGGGCGAGGCTCTCGGCGATCCCCGCCTCGTCCTCCACCGCGAAGCCGAGCGCCGCCAGCAGGCCGCGCCGCACCTCCAAGGAGGTTTCCACCGGCTGGCCGAAGGCGTCGGTGTAGCCGGCGGCGACGCCGACGAGGTCGGCGAGTTTTTCCAGGGGGCTCACGAGCGGGGCTCCGTCAGGAACAGGCCTGTCCAGGACGGCAGGTCCCGTCCGGTCTTATCGGGGGCGTTGGTCCAGACCACCCGGGCATCGCCCGGATCCACCGCGAAGGCCGCGTCCCCGACATTGGCGACGAACCGCAGGGTGCCGGCGCCGAACCGCCAGGTGCAATCGACCACATCGGATCGCGGCAGGGTGGCGGCGGCGCCTTGGTAGCCGGACTTCGCCAGCGGCACCACGACGTCCCGCCTTAGACCCAGCAGGCGCGTCGTCTCGGCCAGGACCTCCCGGTGCGGCGATCGCTCGCGCTCCGACCAGTCGAGCTTGGACTGCGCGAAGGTCTCGCGCTCCGTAGGATCCGGGATCTTCGAGGTGTCGTCGGCGAACGCCGCGAAACTCTTGAACTCCCGGCGACGGCCCTCGCGCACCGCGGTGTTGAGGTCCGTATCCGGAGCGAAATCCACGAAGAACAGGAACGGCGTCGAGGCCGACCATTCCTCGCCCATCCAGAGCATCGGGATCTGCGGCGCCAGCAGGAAGCCGGCCCGGGCGAGATCGAGCTTTTTCGGGTCGGCCAGATGGCTCAGCCGCTCGCCGAGCGCCCGGTTTCCGACTTGGTCGTGGTTCTGCAGGAAGGTCACGAAGGCCGAGGGCGGCAGGTGCGCCGAGGGCTCGCCGCGCGGATGGTTGCCCAGCGTCGAGAACGGCTCGCCCTGATACGCGAACCCCTCCGCCAGGCAGCGGGCCAGGCGCTCGACTGGTTTGTCGGCAAAGCTTTGATAATAGCCGGCGTCCTCACCGGTGAGCAGCACGTGCCAGCAATGGTGCAGGTCGTCGGCCCATTGCGCGTCGTGCATCTTCGGCCGCCCGGCGGCGTCGCGCTCCAGCCAGCGGGCCTGGTTGGCCTCATTCTCCAGCATCAGGTGGATCTGGCGGTCCGGAAAAGTTTTGCGGACCGTCTCGCCGAGCTCGGCCAGGAAGTGGCGGGGCGAATCGTCGAGGATGGCGTGGACGGCGTCGAAGCGCAGGCCGTCGAAATGGTATTCCTCCAGCCAGTACAGGGTGTTCTGGATGAAGAACTGCCGCACGGTGGCGCCGCTCTCCTTGCCGTCGAAATTGATGCCCGCGCCCCACGGCGTCTGGTGGCGCTCGGTGAAGAAGGTCTTGGCGTAGGCGTGGAGGTAATTCCCGGCCGGTCCGAAATGGTTGTAGACCGCGTCGAGATAGACCATCAGCCCGAGCCCGTGGGCGGCGTCGATCAGGCGCTTGAGGTCGTCTGGGCGGCCATAGGCGCCGTCGGGGGCGTAGGGCAGGACCCCGTCGTAGCCCCAGTTGCGCGAGCCCTTGAAGTCGGCGAGCGGCAGCAACTCGATCGCGGTGACGCCGAGCGCCTTGAGGTCGGGCAGGCGCGCCTGCAGGCCGGCATAGGTGCCCTCGGGCGTGGCGGTGCCGACATGGCACTCGTAGATCACCGCCTCCTCGAACGGGCGCCCGGTCCAGGCTTCGTCGGACCACGCGAAGGCGCGCGGATCGACCACCTCGCTCAGGCCCGAGACGTCGTCCGGCTGGAAGCGCGATGCCGGGTCGGGCACGACGAGGTCGCCGTCGACGCGAAACCCGTAGCGAGCGCCCGGCTTCACCCCGGGCAGGGCGGTGCGCCGCCAGCCGCCGCCGGATTCGGGCAGCGGATGGTCGATGCCGTCGACGACGAGCTCGACGCTCTTGGCGGTCGGCGCCCAGAGGGCGAAGCGCACGCCGCCCTCCACCATCTCGGCTCCGAAATCCATGCTGTGGGCGCGCCGCATCGGGCCACGGTCCTCGTCGTTGGCCGTGCGCCCCGGGGGACAAGCGCGGCAGGGATCATTGTCGTGGGAGAAGGCCCCGGGCCCGATCCGGTTCCCGCAGCGCAGCTATGGCGGCGGAGGTATGTGGCAATTGGGTGGTGGGGCGGGTGAGGCTTTCTCCCGTGAAAGCCGTTGGTTCACGGATCGACCTGAACGATACGCGATGCACATGGAGACCCATGTGAGCTGTCGGATTGATGCCAACGACTCTCGGATCGTCGCCGGCGCGTTGGGCGTGGCACTCCAGCGTTGCTATGCCTTCTCATACCGAAAGCACCGCGTCCCGCCCGCCGGGTGGGTGTTGAGTGATCACTTGCGCCGGACAAACGACCCGCGTTCCACCGGCAGAATTGGGAATTCGGGCGGCTCGTTTGTCAACGGACCATGAGGCGGAAAGTGCTCAGAGAAGGCCGGATAAATCAGACGAGCGAAGCTTTGATCGGGAAGGGGGGACGCCCTAACCCTGCTTCAGATCGGCGACCTCTACATGTAAAAAGAATGGAAGAATGCCATCGACGCACCGCTCCGCTCGACAATACGGTTCGCCGTCGATTTGGTAATTGGGCGCAATCTCTAGACTCTTACGAGCAACCACGCCCCGAACAGGAACGTCATGCTGTCTGTGCTATATGCTAAGTTTCTGACTTAATGCCCTTGAGTCGGAAGGTTGAAGTTTTTACGAAGATCTCGGATATAAAGATATAAAATCTATAAATTGGAATAAAACTTTATGTAGTTCAACATAATCTAGGATAGATAAAGCGATGATCATGGCTTGCGTTCTACGGACAAATTTGTTAAAAAGTAAAGAGGTTTTCATTTTCTTTAGATGATTTCTGGAAGAATGTTGATCGTTAGATACTCTGCTCTTTTCGAGCCATCGACATCCAATTCGTACTTTGTGGAGCTTGCCTTGTCGATGGCAAGCCTAAAGCACTTTGTTGATCCTTATGCGGATTTAATGGTCGTTTTATACATTAACAAAGCTCATCAAGCAGGATTTGATAAAGTCATACCCGTGTTCGGGGTTAATTACAAATTGTTAATCATGGATGAGCAGCCAAGTTACGCACAAGATTATGAATTCGCAAGATCTATTGCAGACTGCGAAGAAATAGATCGAATCTGTATTCGACGCATGCTTACTGATTTTCGTGAATTAGATGTTTATAGCCATCGCATGCTTATAGGCCCTGATGTCTTCTTTTTTGCGCCTCCTGACGAGGTGCTACGTTTCTATTGGTCTCCAGCTAACGACAAGCGCGTTCTATACGCGTCGGATACATTAACATTTCGTGGCTCGTTGTATAAGTTAAGATTCTTTCGTGCTCCTATCCTTGAAGGACTTTTAGGGGATTTTTATTTGCTTGCTCCGGGCGTTTCCCTTGCGGAAAGTTCAATCAAGCAATGCTTGCGCCTGATTGATTCTTGGCCAGTTTCCGAGTGTAAGTTTATACCAGAAGTCAGTTGCCGCAGCAATTTGGCCGAGCAGCATGCCGCCGCGATACTTCTTTACCCATTCGGTGGTGAGCTATTGCCGCCTGAACGTTACAATCACGGTCATTTTGGTCCAGATTCTGTAATGACACATTGGCATGCAGCGAACTACGCTATCTCGCGCATGCCTGAAAAAGTCACGAATCTCTTTAGAGAGGCGCTCAACGCGACCATTTGAGAAGGATATGTGCTGCCAGCCGTCGGAGCACATGCGCTTTACGAGTCTGATGGCCGTGATCACCTGCATTTTAGGCAGCTTGGCTTGCTTATCGCACGATCATGCATCTGCGAACTGTGCTCTTTCTACTGCCTCGGCACCCACCCGCTCCGCGCCTCCACGCCCGCCGCGGTGAGCACCAGCACCGAGCGGCCGGGCAGCGGCACCGCGTCGTCCGGCCCGTAGGACGAGGCGCCCGGCGGGACCGTGCCGGTGTGCTCGCCCGTGTCGAAGACCGGTTGCCAGGGGCCGCCGATCACCGGGGCGAGGCGGAAGTCGAGGGCCTCCACCCCGGCATTGAACAGCAGCAGCAGGCGGTCGCCGGCCCCGTCATTGCCGATCTGCATGCCGAACACCTGGAGGCCGTCATCGGCCCAATGGCGGTTCTCCATCTCGGTGCCCTCGGGGGCGAGCCAGTGCACGTCCCGCAAGGGCGAGTCCGGGCCGACCGGGGCGCCGGTGAAGAAGCTGCGCCGCCGCAGGGCCGGCTGGCTCCGGCGCAGGGCCAGGAGATTCGCCACGAACGCGGTGAGCCGGGGATCCGGATCGCTGGTCCAGTCCATCCAGCTGATCGGGTTGTCCTGGGCGTAGGCGTTGTTGTTGCCGCCCTGGCTGCGGGAGCGCTCGTCGCCCATCAGCAGCATCGGCACGCCCTGGGCCAGCATCATTGTGGCCAGCATGTTGCGCTTCTGGCGGGCGCGCACGGCCAGGATGCCCACGTCGTCGGTATCGCCCTCGACGCCGTAATTGCAGCTGACATTGTGGCCGTGGCCGTCGCGGTTGTCCTCGCCGTTGGCCTCGTTGTGCTTCTGCTCGTAGGCCACCGTGTCGGCCAGGGTGTAGCCGTCGTGGCTGGCGATGAAGTTGACGCTGGCCAGCGGCGAGCGCCGGGACGGGGCGAACACCTCGCGCGAGCCGGTCAGCCCCTGGGTCAGCTTCGCCAGGGTGCCGGAATCGCCTTTCCAGAAGCCGCGGGCGGCGTCGCGGAACTTGTCGTTCCACTCGCTCCAGCCGCGCGGGTAGCCGCCGAGCTGGTAGCCGCCCTCCCCGATATCCCAGGGCTCGGCCACCATCTTGACCCGGGCGAGCACGGGATCCTGCGCCACCGCCTGGAAGAAGGCCGCCTGCGGGGTGAAGGTGAGCGGCGAGCGCCCGAGGCTCGAGGCGAGGTCGAACCGGAAGCCGGCGATCCCGTAGGCGGTGACCCAGTGGCGCAGGGAATCCAGCACCAGCTGCATCACCCGCGGGTGGCTGACGTCGAAGGTGTTGCCGCAGCCGGTGCAATCGATCGTGCGGCGCCGGTCCGCGGGGTCGAGCTTGTAATAGCTGGCATTGTCGATGCCGCGGAACGACAGGGTCGGGCCGCTGTGGTCGCCCTCGGCGGTGTGGTTGTAGACCACGTCGAGCCAGGTCTCGATCCCGGCGGCGTTGAGCTCGCGGATCGCGGCCTTGAGCCCGCCCAGGCCGCCCTCCCCGAGGTAGCGCGGGTCCGGGGCGAAGTAGTTCAAAGGCTGATAGCCCCAGAAGTTGACGAGCCCCTTCTCGACCAGAAACCGGTCGTCGGCGAAGGCCTGGATCGGCAGCAGCTCCAGGGCGGTGACCCCGAGCTTGACCAGGTGCGCGATGATCGCCGGGTGGCCGAGCGCCGCGTAGGTGCCGCGCTCAGGTTCCGGAATGTCGGGATGGGTGCGGGTCAGCGCCTTGACGTGCGCCTCGTACACCACAGTCTCGGTGAGCGGCCGGCGCAGGGGGGCCAGCGCGAGATCGGGCACCTCGGGGGCGGTGACCACGCCCTTGGGCATGTAGACCGCGCTGTCGCGCCGGTCGATCCGGCTCTCGTTTCCCCGGCGGTGGCCGTAGAGCGCGTCGTGCCAGCGGATCCGGCCGCGGATCTCCCTTGCATAGGGGTCGAGCACCAGCTTTGAGGGGTTGAACCGGTGGCCGTTCGCCGGGTCCCAGGGCCCGTGCACCCGGTAGCCGTAGAGCTGGCCCGGCAGCACCCCGCGCAAATAGCCGTGCCAGACGTCGTCGGTGCGGCAGGGCAGCCGGACCGTGCGGGTCTCGTGCCGCTCCCCCGGCTCGAACAGGCAGATGTCCACCGCGGTGGCGTGCTCGGAGAACAGGGCGAAGTTCACTCCGCGCCCATCGAAATGCGCGCCGAGCGGCGCCGGCACCCCGTCATCGACGGCGATCATGGGCGGGGTCCGGTGTTTCGGGAGGTGGGGGGATGCGCGTGCCGAAACGGACGCGTGGGGTCATTCATGGCGTTCTGGATGGCGCTCGGCTCGCGGGGACGTTCGGTCCAGATCTGACAGGCGCGCTCCCTCCCCCCTCTGCGGGGGAGGG
>NZ_JAKSYK010000051.1:0-63436 GCF_022829425.1 Methylobacterium sp. J-072
CCCTCCCCCGCAGAGGGGGGAGGGAGAGGGCGCGCAAAGCCGGCCACAGAAGTGGCCCGCCGCCGCCTATATGGGGCGCAGTCCAGAAAAGCGCGAGCCCGGGATCAGGACTCGCCCGCGCCCAGGCAAAACGCCAAAATCCCCTTCTGCGCATGCAGGCGGTTCTCGGCCTCGTCGAACACCACCGAGCGCGGCCCGTCCATGACCTCGGCCGTGACCTCCTCGCCGCGATGGGCCGGCAGGCAATGCATGAAGATCGCGTCCGGGTTGGCGGCCGCCATCAGCGCGGCGTTCACCTGGTAGGGGCTCAGCAAGTTGTGGCGGTGACCCTCGTCGTCGTCGCCCATCGAGACCCAGCAATCCGTCACCACGGCATCCGCGCCCTTCACCGCCGCGAAGGCGTCGGTGGTGACGGTGATGTTCGCGCCCTCCCCCTTCGCCCAGGCGATCAGGCCCGGGGGCGGCGCGAGCTCGGGGGGGCTGGCGATGTTCAGGCCGAAGTCGAGCCGCGCGGCCGCGTGGACCCAGCTCGCCAAGACGTTGTTGGAATCGCCCGACCAGGCCACGGTGCGGCCCTTGATCGGCCCGCGATGCTCCTCGAAGGTCATCACGTCGGCCATGATCTGGCAGGGATGCGAGACCTTGGTCAGCGCGTTGATCACCGGCACGGTGGCGTGCTCGGCCAGCTCCAGCATCTGCCCGTGGTCGAGGATGCGGATCATGATCGCGTCGACGAAGCGCGACAGCACCTGAGCGGTGTCGCCGATGGTCTCGCCGCGGCCGAGCTGCATCTCGGAGCCGGTGAGCATCAGGGTCTCGCCGCCGAGTTCGCGCATCGCCACGTCAAACGAGACGCGGGTGCGGGTCGAGGGCCGGTCGAACACCATCGCCAGGGTCTTGCCCACGAGCGGACGCTCGGCGGCGCGCTCGCCCTTGCGGCGGCGCGCCTTCATGGCGGCGCTCGCGTCGAGCACCCCGCGCAGGTCCGCCCCGGAGAAGTCCTTGAGGTCGAGAAAGTGGCGGGGGCCGGCACCGTTCAGGTGCGGGACTGGGGCACGCGCCCGGCCGTCAATCTGGGCTTTCATCGCGTCACGTTCGCTAGAGCCTGCTCCACGATCACCTGATCATGAACGACACTCTATCTCCTGGTGGGGGCATTCTCATCACGCGCGGCGGGGATCGACCGCACCCGAAAATGCTTCGCACCGCCCTGCGCCGGAACGCGGCGCAGGGCGGTGATTCGTGTAGAGCGGGATCGGCCTGCTATTCGGCGGCCCCGCGCAGGGCTTCGAAGGAGGAGGCGGCCTGATCGAGCCGCCGCACCGCCTCGTCGATCTCGCTGTCGCCGACGATCAGGGGCGGCAGCAGGCGGACGATGTTGTCGCCGGCCGGGATCACCAACAGGTGGGCGGCCCGGGCGGCGGCGGCGAAATCGGTATTGGGCACGCCGAGCTTGAGGCCGAGCATCAGGCCCTCGCCGCGGATCTCCTGGAACACGTGCGGGTGGCGGTCGCGCAAGGCCGCGAGCTTCTGCTTGAGCAGCAGCCCGGCATGGGCGACGCGGTCGAGGAAGCCGTCCGCCAGCACCACGTCGAGCACGGCGTTGCCCACCGCCATGGCCAGCGGGTTGCCGCCGAAGGTGGTGCCGTGGCTGCCGGCGGTCATGCCGCGCGCTGCCTCGCGGGTGGCGAGGCAGGCGCCCATCGGGAAGCCGCCGCCGATGCCCTTGGCCACGCTCATGATGTCCGGGGTGATGCCGGACCATTCATGGGCGAACAGCTTGCCGGTGCGCCCGACGCCGGTCTGGACCTCGTCCATGATCAGCAGCAGGCCGTTCGCGTCGCAGATCTCGCGCAGGCGGCGCAGGTCCGCGTGCGGGATGACGCGCACGCCGCCCTCGCCCTGGATCGGCTCGATCATCAGGGCGGCCGTCTCCGGCCCGATCGCCGCCTCCAGCGCGTCGTAATCGCCGGCCGGGACCTGGTCGAATCCGTCGACCTTCGGCCCGAAACCCTCAATGTATTTCTGTTGGCCGCCGGCCGCGAGCGTCGCCAGGGTCCGCCCGTGGAAGGCGCCCGCGAAGGTGACGATCCGGTAGCGCTCCGGGTTGCCGCCGGCCGCGTGGTACTTCCGGGCGATCTTGATCGCCGCCTCGTTGGCCTCAGCCCCCGAGTTGCAGAAGAACACCACGTCCGCGAAGGTCGCCTCCACGAGGCGCCGGCCGAAGCGCTCGCCGCCCGGGATCTCGAACAGGTTCGACGTGTGCCAGATCCGGTTCGCCTGCTCGGTGAGCGCGCCGACGAGGTGCGGATGGGCGTGGCCGAGACCGTTGACCGCGATGCCGGCGCCGAAATCGAGGTATCGCTCCCCGGCCTCCGTCACGAGCCAGGCGCCCTCGCCGCGCTCGAAAGCGAGCGGCGCGCGGACGTAGGTCGGCAGAAGGGCTGACGTCACGGATCCCGTCTCCGTATCTCAGAAGGCGCGGAGCAAGCGTTGTGCCGGCTCCAAATGAAAGTGCCGCCTCGTCATGGGCGGCACGCGCGCGATTACTATGAAACGACCGGCTCCTGTCAACGTTGCGGGGTCGATTCCGGGCGCGCGGCTGCTCTGCACGATGCTTGCGCGCGCCGGATTTCAGAGCCGCATTGCTGGGTTGGAGCCGTTCCCGATCAGAACGCGACCGGGAACGGCTCTCGGTCCTTGATGTGACGCGCTCGCTTGCGCCGAACCGGCATCCTCGTTGGCGGCGAGCGCGCAAGTCCCCTTGCGCGGCGGGGCGCGGTCATGCTCCTGCTCCCGCCGAGTCGAGTCAGCGCGGGAGAATCCCATGAGCACGATCAAGGAACGCCTCGAGAAGCTGGGCCTCACCCTGCCAAAGGCGGCGGCACCGGTGGCGAACTATGTGCCGTTCGTGCGCACCGGCAACCTCGTGGTGATCTCCGGCCAGGTCTGCTTCGGCGCGGACGGGACCATCGCCCCCGAGCACAAGGGCAAGGTCGGCGGCAGCGTCTCGCCCGAGGCCGGCAAGTCGGCCGCCCGGCTCTGCGCCCTCAACGTCCTGGCCCAGCTCGAGGCCGCGGTGGGCGATCTCGATCGCGCGCTGGAGCAATGCGTGCGGCTGGGCGGCTTCATCAACGCCGCGCCGGGCTTCTCGGCGGTGGCCGGGGTGATGAACGGCGCCTCCGACCTGATGGTCGAGCTTTTGGGCGATAGCGGGCGCCATGCCCGCTCCACGGTCGGCGTCGCCGAATTGCCCCTCGACGCCGCGGTCGAGGTCGAGGCGATCTTCGAGGTCCGCTAGGCGTGGCTGCGCCCGACTGGCTGACCGCGCGGCCGATCGCCCATCGCGGGCTGCATGACCGGACGGCGGGCCGGCCGGAAAACACCCTGGCCGCCGCCCGCGCCGCGGTGGCCGGCGGCTTTGCCATCGAGTGCGACGTTCAGCTGAGCGCCGACGGCGAGGCGATGGTGTTCCACGACGCCGCCCTCGGCCGGCTGACCGGGGCGAGCGAGGCGATCGGCACCAAGTCGGCGGCCGAGCTCGGGGCGCTCGCCGTCGCCGGGACCTCGGAGACGATCCCGACGCTCACGGATTTCCTGGCCGCGGTGGCCGGGGCGGTGCCGGTCGTGATCGAGGTCAAATCCCGTTACGACGGCGATCCGCGGCTGGCGACCCGGGCGGCCGAGATCGCCGCCGCCTATGCCGGCCCGGTGGCGCTGAAATCCTTCGATCCGCAGGTGGTCGCGGCGCTCCGCGACCTGTGCCCGCCGGCAATCCCCCGGGGCATCGTCGCCGAGACCACCCAGGACGACCCGGCCTATGCCGGCATGCCCTGGGCGACGCGCCGGGCCCTGTCCAACCTGCTGCATTTCTCAGACTCGCGGCCGGACTTCCTGTCCTGGCGGGTCGACGACCTGCCCTGTGCCCCGACCTACCTGTGCCGGCTCCTTAGCCGCATTCCGGTCATGGCCTGGACGGTGCGGACCGAGGATCAGCGCGCCCGCGCGGGCGCGCACGCGGACCAGATGGTGTTCGAGGGGTTCGTCCCCTGATCGGGACGAGCCGCCGGATTGCCGGGCTTTGAGTGGCGTCCCGAACAACCCGGCTTACGGCGCCGGAACCGCCGTCGTGAACGACGCCGTCGTCAGGTCGCGGCCCGTCCCGGTGGAGAGGGTCGCTAGGAACGCCAGCAGGTCGGCCCGCTCCGTTGCGCTGAGGTGGAGCGGCTTGATCGATCGGGACCGGCTCGGGCGATCGATCCCGCCGCGGTCGTAGAGGTCGATCACCGCCTCCAGGGTCGCCACCGAGCCGTCATGCATGTAGGGGCCGCGCTTGCCGATCTCCCGGAGCGTCGGGGTCTTGAAGGCGTAGCGCAGGGCGGCCGAGGTCGGCTTGAGGCGGCCGCGGCCGATATCGGTGCCGGTGCCGACGCCGATGTCCTGGAACGAGTTGTCCGTGAACGACCAGCCGGAATGGCAGCTGGCGCAATCGGCCCGGCCGTTGAACAGGTCGAAGCCGCGCTTGGCCGGCTCGGCGATGGCGGCCTCGTCGCCGGCGATCCAGCGGTCGAACGGGGTGGTCCCGCTGACGATCAGGCGCTCGAACGTCGCCAGCGCCGCTTCCAGCCGGTCCCGGGTGATGGCGGAATCGTTGAACGCGGCGGTGAAGGCTGCGGCGTAGCTCGAATCGGCGGAGAGCCGGGCAAGCGCGTCGGCCATCGACAGGTTCATGTTGGTCGGCGACGTCATCGGCATCGCGGCGACGGCTTCGAGGGTCTTGAACTTCCCGTCCCAGCCCATCGGGCCGTCCTGCCAGGCGACGTTGATCAGGGTCGGCGTGCGCAGGTCCATGTCGCCCTGCATGCGCGTCGCGGCGCGGGCGCGCCCGTCGCCCCAGGCGAGATCCGGGACGTGGCAGGTCGCGCAGGCGCGGCTGCCGTCGCCGGACAGGATCGGATCGAAGAACAGGCGTCGACCGAGCTCGGCCTTGGCGGCGGAATAGGGATTCTCGCTGGGGAACGGGATCTCGGCGGGCGGACGATAGGCATCGCGCCAGCCGGCGCGGCGCGGATCACCACCGCTTCCGACTTCGGCTGCCATGCCGACCAATCCGAGAAGCCCCGCGATTGCGGCGCCGACCTTCCAAGCCATCACCGACCTCACCGGTGAGCTTTAGGCCGGTATTCGTTGACGACCGATGAATCCGAATAGAAAGATCGGTCTTCGCGAGCGTATTGGCGGGTACAGAGTGCCGCACCCAGGCATTTTCGTCGTAAAATCTCTGATCCGCGACGTCACTCCAGCCGGATGGAGACGCTGTCGCTCGCGCCCGTGGCATCGAGAACCGAGATCCGCGCAAAACCGGCTCCGCCCGGAACCCACTCGGCCCGGCGCCGCGGCGTCTGCGCCACGGGCTGACCATCGACCAGCCAGGTCAGCGGCGGCACCCCGCCGAGCGCCTTGAGGGCTAGGCCCGGGCCTGCCGCGTCGCGATCGTCCCCATGCCCGGCCGCGAGACCGAGATCGATTCGCGCCCCGTCCGGGGGATAGGCGATCTTGAGCGTCGGACCCTGCGCATCCGGCCCATCGCGATGCAGGCGGCGCAGCGGCGGCGGCAGGCTGCCGGACTCGGCCGCGCTCAGCGCGTCGCGGGGCTGCGGGACCGGCTCCGGCTCGGTGCCGAGGCGCGCGAAGGCGTCGAACAGGATCGGGGCGGCGGCCACGCGGCCGACGAGGCCGGGCACCGGGGCGCCGTCGGGGCGCCCGATCCAGGCCGCCACCGTGACGTGCCGGTCGAAGCCCGCCGCCCAGGCGTCGCGGTAGCCGAACGACGTGCCGGTCTTGTAGGCGATGCGGTTCGGCAGGGCGTTCTCCGGCGGCGGCGTCCCGCGCAGGATGTCGGCGACGTACCACGCCGCCACCGGCTCGGTAACCCGGTGCTCCGCGCCGGTGGCGGCTGAAACCCCGGCCCGGCGCAGAATGTCCGGCACCGTGCCGCCGCGGGCCAGCCCGGCATAGAGCCGCGCGAGGTCGGTGAGCGTGATGCCGAGACCGCCGAGCGCCACCGGCAGGCCCGGGGCCGCCTCACGGGGGAGCTGGATCCCGGCGCCGGCCGCCCGCAGCCGGGCGATGAAGCGCGCCGGTCCCACCGCCTCCATCAGCGCCACCGCGGGCACGTTGAGCGAGAGCTGCAGGGCGCGCCTTGCGGTGACCGTCCCCTGGAAGGTCAGGTCGAAATTCTCCGGCGCGTAGCTCGCCGAGAACCGCGCCGGGCGGTCCTCCAGCAGCGTCTCGGGATGGGCGAGCCCGTTCTCGAAGGCCAGGGCGTAGACGAACGGCTTCAGGGCCGAGCCCGGCGAGCGCACGGCCAGGGTCATGTCGATCGCCCCGCGCCGGCTCGGATCGAGATAGCCGGGGCTGCCGACCTGGGCGAGGACGCGGCCGTCGCGATTGTCGAGTACCAGGATCGCGGCTGAGAGGGCCGGCCCCGTCGCTGCGGCGCGCTCGGCCGCCAGGGCCTCCAGCCGCGCTTGCAGCCGCCCGTCGATGGACAGGCGAATCACCGGCGCCCCGGGCTCGGCCGCCACCGCCTCCTCGGCGGCGTGGGCGGCCAGCATCGGGAACGGCTTGCGTTCGGTCGGCACCGGCTCCGCCTTGGCGGCTTCGGCCTCCGCCAGGGTGAGAAGGCCCCGGCGCGCCGCCAGATCGAGCACGCGGTCGCGGGCGGCTTGGGCGCTGGCCGGGAACCGGTCCGGCCTGCGGGTCTCGGGGGATTGCGGCAGGGCGACCAGCAGCGCCGCCTGCGCCGCCGTGAGCCGCACCGGCTCCCGCCCGAAATACGCGAGGCTCGCCGCCCGCACGCCCTCGAGCGGGCCGCCATAGGGGGCGAGTGCCAGGTACAGGTCGAGAAGCGCCACCTTGCCAAGCCGCCGCTCAAGCGCCACCGCCCGCACCATCTGGCGGAGCTTGGCTTCCAGTGAGCGCCCGTGCCGCGGCTCGACCAGGCGGGCGACCTGCATCGACAGGGTCGAGCCCCCCGACAGGATCCGGCCATGCCCCAGCCATTGCCCGGCGGCGCGCAGGATCGCCACCGGGTCGATGCCGGGATGCGATTGGAAGCGCCGATCCTCGTAGGCGAGCAGCATCGCCCGGTAGCGTGGGTCGACGGTCGCCGCGGAGACCGGCAGACGCCAGCGGCCGTCCGCGGTGGCGAAGGGGCGCAGCAACGTGTCGGATCGGTCGAGCACCACCGTCGAGCGCGCCGCGGCCGCCGCCAGATCGAGGGGCGGCAGCGAAACGGCGTAGCGCCAGACCAGCCCAACGCCCGCCGCGACGAGCCCAACGAAGAGGGCCGCGATCCCGAAGCCCACGCGCGCCGCGCGGCGACGCCGGGTTTCGGGCGGTGCGGCCGCGCTGGGATCAGGCCCGTCGTGCGGCACGCATCCTCCAGGTCCCGGGATTGCCGGCGCGCACAGATTCAACGAACTGCAGCGGCAGGCAAGTCCCGGGGGAGCCGGCTCAGCCGACGCCGCGCAGATCCGGGAAGGCCGGTCGGCCCGCCTGCCCCAAGCGGAAGGGGAAGGGCACGACGTTGCTGGGCATGATGTCGGGCTCGGCTTCGAGGATCTGCGGCGCGGATTTGCGCGCCTTCCCGGGCTTCGCCCAGCGTTCGAGCCGCTTGAAATAGGCCCGCCGGGTCAGCCAGATCGGAAATCGCCTGCTTTTGTGCATGTTCAACCCCTCGTCGACACGCGCGCGAATCGCGAATTCCAGTCCACGAAGCTCGATCGCTGAGTGCTGATCGAATCATGACTGTATTCGTGATACCATGCTAACGCGACAACGCTTGCATCCCCTGTTTGGGTGATGCGGGCCGGCAGGACGGGACGGCCGCTCACGCAGCGGCGGATTCCTTGGCCCGCTCCAGGGCGAGCTTGACGACGGAGACCTGGTCGACCTTGCCGGTGCCGAGCATCGGGATCGCGTCCAGCACCACCACCTCGGCGGGGATCGCCACGTCGGAGGCGCCGCGCTCCTTAGCGAAGCTCTGGTAGGCGGCCCGGGTCGCGCCCGTCTCCTGCGTGAACAGCACCAGCCGCTCGCCCTTGCGCGGATCCGGCACCGCGGCGACCGCGCTCGGCTGGTTCGGCCAGAGTTCGGCGGCCAGCGCCTCGATCCCGGCGAGCGAGACCATTTCGCCGGCGACCTTGGCGAAGCGCTTGGCCCGGCCCTTGATCGTCACGAAGCCCATGGCGTCGATCGCCACGATGTCGCCGGTGTCGTGCCAGCCCTCCGGCGGCGGCTCCAGCACGCCGGGTTTTTCCGACCGCAGGTAGCCCAGCATGATGTTCGGGCCGCGCACCGAGAGGCGGCCGGCGTCGTCGATCCCGGGCACCGGCTCCAGGCGGGTCTCGATCCCGGGCAGGATCCGGCCGACCGTGCCGAAGCGGTTGAACATCGGCGTGTTCAGCGCGACCACCGGCCCGCATTCGGTGACGCCGTAGCCCTCCAGGATCCGCAGCCCGAACTTCTCCCCCCAGGTCTTGCGGGTCGAGTCCTTCACGGCCTCGGCGCCGGCCACCACGTAGCGGAGGGAGCGCAGGTCGTAGGCATGCGCAGACCGGGCGTAGCCGGTCAGGAACGTGTCGGTGCCGAACAGGACCGTGCTGTTCGAGCCGTAGATCAGCTCCGGGACGATCCGGTAGTGCAGCGGTGATGGGTAGAGATAGACCGGCACCCCGGAGACCAGGGGCAGGACCAGCCCGGCGGTCAGCCCGAAGGCGTGGAACACCGGCAGCACGTTGAACACCTTGTCGGTGGGCCCGAAATCGATCCGGGCCGCGACCTGGGCGACATTGGCGAGCATGCAGCGGTTGGCCAGCACCACGCCCTTCGGCGTGCCCTCGCTGCCCGAGGTGAACAGCACCGCGGCCGGATCCTCGCCATTGCGCTTCACCAGGGGGCGACGGCCGGCCAGCAGCGCGCGGATCTTGTCCGGCGTCGTGATCGTGGCGCGCACGTCCTCCAGGTAGACCAGCTCGACCGTCCCCTTGATCGCCTCGACGAGAGTCCCGAGCCGGCCCTTCTCGATGAAGGCCCGGGAAGTGAGGATCCTGTCGACCTGCGCCGCCCGGCACGCCGAGAGCACGTTGGCCGGCCCGGCCGAAAAATTGATCATCGCCGGCACCCGGCCCGCCGACGCCAGGGCGAACAGGGTCACGGCCGCGCCGTTGGCGTTGGGCAGCATCACGCCGATCCGGCCACCCTCGGGGGCGAGCGGCATCAGCTTGCGGCCGAGCACGTTGGCGCCCAGCACCAGCCGGCTGTAGGTCAGGCGGCCGGTGACCGGGTCCTCGACGGCGGTGCGGCGCCAGCCGTGGCGGTCCGCGGCATCGATCAGCGCCGCCATCAGGCCGCGGTCGGTGTCGGCGGTGCGGAACAGCAGGTCGGACATGATGCCGTAGAGCGCCGCCCCGGCGGCCTGCCGCCGTGCCTTGCCCCGCAGGGTGTCGTCCACGGTCAGCCGCACCGGCGGCAGCACCGTCACGGTCACCTTCGGCCACCAGCGGCGGCGGACTTGCCCGCGGGACAGGCGCGAGAACGCGGTGCGCTCCAGCCCGTCGATCTTCACGGGCACGACCATGGCCCCGGACTTGTCGGCGATCAGCCCGGCGCCGTCATAGACCTTCATCAGGCTGCCGGTGACCGTGAGCCGGCCTTCGGGGAAGATGATCAGCGTCTCACCGCTCTTGACCGCGTTGATCAGCGTCCGGGTGGCGAGCGGCCGGGTCGGGTCGAGCGGCATAGCCTTGGTGACCCGCAGGAACGGCCGGACCCACCAGCGCTGCGCGATCCCGCTATCGACCGCGAAGACCGGTTCCTGGTCGAGCAGCGACAGGGCCAAAGGCGCGTCGAGGAAGGAGACGTGGTTGAGCGCCAGGATGCAATTCGGCCCGGCCGCCGCGACGTTGTCGAGCCCGCGGACCTCCAGGCGGTAGAAGGCCCGGAACAGGATCGACAGCGCGTCGCGGAACGGGCTGGTCGGCAGGGTCGCGAACACGACGGCGCCGACGATCAGGTTCAGCACCCCGACCAGAGCGAGCAGGCTGGCGTTCGACAGGCCCGCGCCCTGCAAGGCGGCAAGCGCCAGGGTGCCGGCGACCATGAAGGCGGCGGTCACGACGTTGACCGCCCCGATGATGCGGGCGCGCATCGCCTTCTCGGTCCAGGCCTGCACGGCCGCAAACGACGGGACGATGTAGAGGCCGCCGGAGACGGCGAGGCCGAGGAAGCCGATGGCGGTGCGCAGGCCCTCTCCGGTCTGCAGGAAGTCGAGCGGGCCGATCGCCTCCGCGGGCGGCGGCGGCACATGGCCGATGGTCCAGGCGAGGTCGAGGCCGAACAGGCCCATCAGCACAGCCCCAACCGGGGTCGGCAGCAGCACGATCCGGCCGCTGGCGAGCCACGAGGCCAGACCCGAGCCCACGGCGATGCCGATGGAGAACAAAGCCAGCAGCAGGGTGATCACGGTCTCGGTGCCGTGGAAGACATCGCGCACCAGAACCGGCAGGAGCGACAGCACCACCACGCCGACCAGCCAGAACCAGCTCACCGTCAGCGAGCCGCGCCACAGCCGCGTATCGGCCCAGAGGTCGCGCAGCAGAGAGGCGGTGGAGCGCGCCACATTGCGGTCGACATGGAGGTCGGGCGCCCCCTCCCCGGTCGGCGGGATCATCCGCGCCGAGAGCCAGCACAGGACCGCGAAGCCCATCACCAGGACGCCGAACACCAGGCCCGAGCCGCCCAGCGCCGAGGCCGCGCCCGCCGCGATCGTGCCGAGCAGGATCGCCAGGAAGGTCGCGGCCTCGACCAGCGCGTTGCCGGCGGGCAGCTCCTCACGGCGCAGATGATCCGGCAGGATCCCGTACTTGATCGGGCCGAACAGGGCCGCGATCGTCCCGAACAGGCCGAGCGCCACGAACAGAACCGGCACCGAATGCAGCAGGAAGCCGAGCACGGCGGTGCCGGCGGCGAAGATCTCGGCGAACTTGAGCCGGCGCGCCATCAGCGCCTTGTCGTAGCGGTCGGCCCATTGGCCGCCCAGGCCCGACAGGATGAAGAACGGCCCTATGAACACGGCGCTTGCCAGGGTGACGAGCACGCCCGCATGCGCATCCGCCTGCCCGCCGATCCCGAACAGGATCAGGAAGGCCAGGGCGTTCTTCAGGAAATTGTCGTTGAACGCCGAGAAGAACTGGCACCAGAACAGCGGCGCGAAGCGCCGGGCACTCATCAGGGAACGGAACATGGCGATCTCTCGGTTCCGAACCTGACTGGCCCAGCCGATGCGTCGAGGTCAAATCGGCCCTGCGCCGGGCGGCGGTTGCGGGGCCGCAATACACCGGTTTGGCCCGCATCCCGACGACGCCGTCATTGCGAGCGCAGCGAAGCAACCCAGTGCGGCGCGCGATCTCCGGACGTGGCGGTTCCCTGGGTTGCTTCGCTGCGCTCGCAATGACGGTTCGGCGATTGCCAAGTCTGCCAGCGGATATCCCGATCTCCCCCCTTATCTTGTGGTGCTGCGCAGCAGCCTCGAGGGAGCCTCCAGGGATCGCGTGGCTGGCCGGAGGGCTCCTTCGAGGCCTCCGCTGCGCTCCGTCGCCTCAAGATGAGGGCGGGGACGGGACTCCTGGGATAGAGAGCCGTCTCTCGTTCTCGAATACGATTTAAAGAGTTGCGTCCCGATCCGGCCTGGACGCGAGACGCCCCTTAAACCTTCCGGACCGCGCGCCTGTGTCCGCTCGCCATCCTGCCGATCTGACGCTCGATGGCGATCCGCACGGAGGCGCCGAGATCGTAGGACCAGGCGACGTAGGCCCCCACAGCCGCGCAGACGACCATCACGGCGCTGGCGGCGCAGAGCGGCACCGCGAGCAGCAGGGTCAGGACCAGCCCGACCGACATCCGCTCGCCGAGCGAGGCTTGCGGCCAGGGATCGATCGGCAGGGAAAACCGTCGGCCGTAGCGCATGGCTGCGATCCTTGAGACCGGCCGCGCTCCGATGGCGCGCGACTACGCAGGATCAACAGCGCTCGTCGGCGGACGTTGCGCGCCGGGTTCCAAAAAGACCGGTGGCCGTGACGTTCCGGCACGGTGCTGCTGCGCAACCGGGGGCGGCGATACCCGTTGCCGCAGCGGTTCTTTCACAGGGTGGGCAGGATGGCACGGGTTGCAGTCGTCACCGGAGGGACCGCCGGAATCGGCCTCGCAACCGCGCATCGCTTCGCCGCCGGCGGCTGGTCGGTGGCCGTGGTCGCACGTGATCCCGGGCGGCTGGCCGCCGCCGAGCGGGCGCTCGCCGCCTACGGCCAGCCGGTCCTGGCGATCGCGGCCGACGTCGCCGATCCGCAGGCCGTGGACGACGCCGCCGCCCGGATCGAGACCGAGCTCGGCCCGATCCGCACCTGGGTGAACAACGCCATGTCCACCGTTGTGAACCCGGCCGACCAGATCACCCCCGATGAGTACCGGCGGGTCACCGAGACCACCTATCTCAGCCAGGTCTACGGCACCCTGGCGGCCTTGCGTTACATGAAGCGGCGCAACCGCGGCGCCATCATCCAAGTCTCCTCCGGCCTCGCGATCCGGGCGGCACCGCTCCAGGCGCCCTATTGCGCGGCCAAGTTCGCCGTCTCCGGCTTCACCGACGCGCTTCGCTGCGAGCTGCTCCACGACAAGGTCGCCGTCAGCCTCAGCGTGGTCTACCTGCCGGCGGTGAACACGCCGCAATTTAACTGGGCGCGCAACCGCACCGGCCATCGCCAATACGCCCCGGACCCGGTCTTCGACCCACGCCTCTGCGCCGAGGCGATCGTCTACACGGTCGAGCACCCGCGCCGGGAGGTCTGGGTCGGGCGCTCGTCGATGATGATGGCCGCCGCGCAGGCGCTCGCCCCCGCGCTCGCAGACCGCAAGGCCGCCTCGATGTGGTCGGCCCAGCTGTCCGACACGACGATCCCCGACATGCAAGGCAACCTCTACGACCCGGTGCCGGGCGAGGTCGGCATCGACGGGCGGTTCACCGACCGGATGAAGACCACCCGGGGCGAGTTCGTCACGAGCCGGACGCGCGACCTGGCGGTCGGCGGCCTCGCGGGGCTGGCGCTTCTCGGGCTCGCCGCCGCGGCCGTGGCGGCCACCCGGCCCCGGCGGGCTGCGCTGCGTGGTCGGATCCGCTAGACAGTCCTGGTTTCAAAAGGTCTGAGACCTTTTGCGGGTCCAGGGCAGAGCCCTGGTGTTTCGGGGGTTCCACCCCCGAACCCCGCCAAAAGGCTGAGCCCTTTGGAAACCCGGGACCATTCGCCAGGAGAGGCCCGAGACGATGCCCGGCTATCTGCCCTTCGCGGGCGCCCTGAAGCTACCCGCCTATACCTGCGACAATTGCGGGTTCTGGCAGCGCCATTTCGAGGCACCGCCGTCCTGCCCGCTCTGCCTCGACGCCCGCCACGTGGTGCCGCAGGACGGCTGGCGCTTCCGAACCGCACGGGAAGCGCAGGACGCCTTCCCGTGCCATTGGCAGGAGCTGGAACCGGGCGTCTGGCGGTTCTGGAACGAGCCGGTCTCCGGCATCGGCCCCTCGGCCTACCTGATCCAGACCGAGAACGGGAATATGGGTTTCGAGGGCTGCCCGGTCTTCAGCGAGGCCGCCCTCGACCAGATCGAGACGCTCGGCGGCATGCAGGTCCTCTCGGCCTCGCACCCGCATGCTTACGGGGCGTTTACGCAGCTCCAGGACCGGTTCGACCCGGAATTGTGCCTGCCGGCTGCCGATTTCATCTGGAGTGCCGCGCTTCAGGTGAGCTGGCCGTATGACGATTTCCTCGAGCCCCTGCCGGGTCTGGAGCTGCATCGCACCGCGGGGCATTTCGACGGCCACGCCGTCCTGTACGACCGGACGCGAAAGATCTGCTTCTGCGGCGACGCCCTGAAGTTCGAGCTGGATCCGGCCGATCCGCGCCGAGCCAAGACGATCTCGGCCCACAAGGCGTTCGTGCGCGGGGTGCCGCTCACGCCGGGCGAGCTGCGCCGCTACCGCGACGTGTTCGAGCGCCTCGACTTCACCCAGACGTGGACGCCGTTCGAGCCCGCGCGCAATTGCGGCCGGCGCGAGGTTCTGGCGCTGCTGGATCAGTTGCTGAGCGGCCGCGCGCATGCCGCGCCGGTACCGCTCGACAGCCTGCCGGTTCAGGACCGGTAGAGCGGATCGTTCTCCAGGCGGATTGGCCGCCCGTGCGGCGTCGCTGCGGCAGCGCGCAGGAACGCTTCGGTGCGAACGGCCACGCTGTCGGGGGCCGCGATCCCGCGCTCGGCCAGGATCGTTTCCAGGGTGGCGAGCCAAGCCCCGTAATCGGCGGCCTGCTCGGGACCATCGGCCGGCCGGATCTCCCGGCCGAGGCGGTCGGCCCATTCGGCCCAGGTGAACAGGCCGGCCTCCTGCAGGGACACCACCAGGGCGAAGACCTGCGCCTCCCAGGGGGCCGCAAAGGTTTTTGGAACCGGTTCGCTCATGCCGGGTCCAGATACGGTTCGAAAGCAGCCCCCGTGACGATCCCGCCCGGATCGCCGCTCTCGCCCCACAGCTCCAGCGCCGTGAAACTGACGGTGTACAGCCAGGTCGGGTTCTCGCCCGCCCCGTAGGCGTTGGTATCGGGATACACGAAGGCGCCGTCGATGCACTCGACCCGGCCGCGCTTCCCGCGGACGTAGCGCGGCAGGCGGGTATGCCCGGTCGGGTGGATATTTCGGGCGATGACGGCATCGCCCACCGCGAAGCGGGCGGGTGCGCTGGCCTCGCGGCTGCTCGGGAAGCCGGCCCGGAAGCGCGCCTCCAGGCCGTCGCGGGCGAGCACCCGCGCCACCGGCTTGGCGGGCTCGGAGGCCCGGCCCGCCGCGATCTCCTCGGGTGTCGCGAGGCCCGTCGCGGCGACCTGCTTCTCCAGGGCCGCCAGCCAGATCTCGTAGTAGCTCGACGCGAGATACTGGGCTGGCGGCAGCGATTCCCGGTTGGCGCGGCTGCCGTCGAGGTTCCAGGCGCCGGTGTAGCCCATGGCCATCGCCATCGCGAAGACCCGGCGTTCCCAGTCGGCATGGAACACCGGCTCGTCCGGCTCCGGCACCACCGGCCCGAAGCCGTGCGCGCCGCCGAGGTCCTGGGCACCGTTCATACCGGCATCTCCGGCGGGCTCGGCGGGACCGAACCGGGCAGGCCGGTGCCGATCATCGCGTCGCGGGTGACGAGGGCGGCCAGGGCCTCCTCGGAAAAGCCTTCGGTGTTCGCGGGCCGCATCGGCAGGACCATGTACCGGGTCTCGGCGGTCGAATCCCAGACGGTGATCCGGGTGGTCTCGGGGATCGTCACGCCGAACTCGGCCAGCACGCCACGCGGGTCGATCACCGCCCGGGCGCGGTAGGGCGGCGCCTTGTACCAGACCGGCGGCAGGCCGAGCACCGGCCAGGGGTAGCAGGAGCAGAGCGTGCACACGACGAGGTTGTGGGTCTCGGGCGTATTGGCCACCACCACCATGTGCTCGCCGCCTCGGCCGCCGATGCCGAGCTCGGCGATCGTCGGCGTGGCGTCGGCCAGGAGCCGCGCCCGGTAATCCGGATCGACCCAGGCCCGGGCCACCACCCGGGCGCCGGCATGCGGCCCGACCTTGTTTTCGTAAAGGTCCACGAGGGTGTCGAGGGCCGCCGGGTCGATATAGCCCTTCTCGGTCAGCAGGGATTCCAGCGCCCGCACCCGCGCCTCGACGGGCGAAAGATCGCTGCCGTGCGGGTGGTCATGCGCGTGCAAGTGGTCGTGCGCGTGGTCGTGGCTCATCCGTCCTCCTGGCCATCGGTATTCTGCACCGGCGCCTCGCCCACGGCCACTGCCGTTGCGATGTATCAATCATGATCGCGACGGATTGCGCGATCCTCCGGTTTTTCCGGGAGCGTTTGGTATCGGTTCAGATTTGGGACGCTACCGACGTTAGAGCAGTTCCAGTATACAAGACGATCGGGACCAGGATACGCGTATGACCGATGACATCGCGACCCAGTCGGACGGGACAGAGCGCGGCGGCGCGACCGGCTACGCCGCGATCATCGGCCAGCATCTCGCCCTACCGATCCGGGATTATTTCCAGATCGTCGAGCAGGAGCCGCTGCCGGCGCAGCTCGCTGGCCTCCTAGCGCGCTTCGAGGCCGCTGTGGCGGCGCGCGGCCAAGTCGTGGCGTTCGATTTCCGCAGCGACATCATCAAGGCGCTCCCGGCCCTGCGCACCTTCGCGCTGTCCCTCGCCGGCGACGTGAGCCGGGCCGACGACCTCGTCCAGGAGACCTTCGTGAAGGCTTGGGCCAACCAGACGCGGTTCCGGCCCGGGACGAACTTCACCGCCTGGCTGTTCACGATCCTGCGCAACCAGTTCTACTCGGAGCTGCGCAAGAACCGGCGCGAGGTCGAGGACGTGGATGGCACGCATGCCAGCCAGATGACCAGCCTGTCCGACCAGGAGGATGCCAGCACCCTCAAGGTCGTGTGGAAGCAGCTCGGGACCCTCCCGGCCGCCCAGCGGCAGGCGCTGCTGCTGGTTGGCGCGGAGGGGCACACCTACGAGGAGGCGGCGAGCAAGCTCGGCTGCCAGGTCGGCACTGTGAAGAGCCGGGTCAGCCGGGCGCGCTCCTCGCTGCTCGATACCCTGGGCGTGGTGGTCGCGGGACAGGCCCCTGCGGTGTGAGGGGGCCGCACCACGCCGTTTTCGGAACGCGCCCGTCTCAAACCCTGCCCGTTTCAACGGCGGGGCGTGGACACGCGCTCCGGATGCCCCGGATGCTGAGATGACGGGAAGACCGAGCCTGCTCAGACCGGAGCCCGCCGCCGGTGCCAGTCGGTCGCCCGCTGGTAGGCCTGGCCGATCCGCAGGGCCATCGCCTCGTCGTAGCCCCGGCAGGTGATTTGCAGCGAGAGCGGCAGCCCGGCGGCTGTGAACCCGTCGGGCAGCGCCAGGGCGCAGAGGTCCAACAGGTTGCCGAAGCGGGTGAACCGCGACGGCAGATGCGCCTCGTCGACTTCGGCGAGCGCCACGGCGGCGCATTCGGTCGTCGGCGTCAGCAGGGCGTCGATCCCCTCCAGGGCGGCGGCATAGGCGACCTTCATGGCAGCGCGGCGCTGGAGCGTGCCGAGATACTCCTGGGCCGAGACCTTCGCGCCGGCCAGGATCCGGGCCCGCACGGCGTCGCCGAGCTGCGAGGCCGGGTCCTCGGCAAGGGCGCCGTTGACGAAATAGGCCTCGGCGTTGGTGATCCCGCTCATCGCGACGCAGTCGCTGAACCGGAACGGCAGGGCGACGTCGACGATCTCGGCCCCCTGCTGGGCCAGGAGGTCGAGGGCCGCGTCGTAGGCCGCCAGCATGTCAGCGGCGACGCCCTCGCGCTCGGCTTCCGGCATCCGCCCGAGCCGCAGGCCGCGCACGCCGCGGTTCAGGGTCGACCAGGGCGCGTCCGGGGCGATCCCCCGGGTGGTGGGATCGAGCGGGTCGGGGCCGGAGATCGCCTCGTAGAGGAGCGCTGTATCCTCGACCGTGCGCGCCAGCGGGCCGGGCGTGTCCAGCGTCGTCGAGAGCGGCACGATCCCCCAGGTCGAGACGCGCCCGACCGTGACCTTCAGCCCGGTCAGCCCGCAGAAGGAGGCGGGCAGGCGCACGGAGCCGCCGGTATCGGTGCCGATGCCCCAGGGCGCCATCCGGGCCGCCACCGCGACCCCGGTGCCGCTGCTCGATCCGCCCGGCGTGCGCGGCGTCTCGGGATCCCAGGGGTTCCAGGGCGTGCCGAGATGCTGGTTGGTACCCCAGCCGCCATAGGCGAACTCCACCGTATGGGTCTTGCCGAGCACGATCATGCCCTGGGCGATCAGCCGCCGGGCGATGGTCGCGGTGCGCTCGGCCCGGCGCGCCCGGTGGGCGGCCGAGCCGCCCATGGTGATCCGGCCCTCCAGGTCGATCAGGTCTTTCAGCACCACCGGCACGCCGTGCAGCGGCCCGACCGCGTGGCCGGAGCGGATCGCCCGGTCGGCGCCCTCGGCGGCCAGGCGCGCATCGGCGGCGAACACCTCCGTGAAGGCCTGGAGCTTCGGCTCCAGCTGCTCGACCCGGCCGAGCAGCGCGTCGACCGCGTCCACCGGCGAGAGTGTCTTCGATCCGATCGCCCGTGCGAGTTCGGCCGCGGACGCGTCGACGAGATCAAAATCAGCCATCGGGATCACTGCACGCTGACGAGGGTGAGGTCGACGAACCAGGATTGCGGGGAGACGAAGCCGTGGATCTTCTTCGACATCCCGCGCGGGTTGAGGTCGTGCACGATGAACAGCCACGGCGGGTTGTCCACCAGCCGCTCGTGGGCGAGCGCCGTCTGTGCGTCGATGACCTTCGTGTCGCTGGTCTCGGCGAGCGCCTTGAGGGCGGCGTCGAATTGATCGTCCTTCCAGTTCGGGAAGTTGAAGCCGCCGGGTGGGAACCGGTCCCCCGCGAAGTAGCGCGCCATCACGCTGGGATCGGACGAGGGCGAGGAGACGTTGAGCGCCATCGAGCCCTGGAGGCTCTGCGCGTCCGGCAGCGCCCGGCTGGAATTCAGCAGCACCTGCCATTCGACCACGTTGAAGCTCAGCTCGACGTTGCAGGCCTGCTTCAGGTTCTCCTGCAGGTACTCGTTCATCGGCATCGGCAGCATCTGCCCCGAGCCCGAGGACGAGATCATCACCTTGAGGCTGAGCGGTTTTTTTTCGGAATAACCCGCCTCGGCGAGCAGCGCCTTGCCCTTGGCGGCGTCGAACCCATAGCGGTTCTTCGGCGAACCGAAATTCGGGTCCTTGTCGTTGAGCCAGCCCGAGGCCGGCTCGGCCGTGCCGTTAAGCAGCTCGACGATACCGGCCCGGTCGACGCAATAGTTCAGCGCCTGGCGGACGCGCACGTCCTTCAGCGGGCTGTCCTTGGCGCCGATGTTGAAGATGTACGGCCAGACATGCGGGTAGGAGCCCATGGTGATGGCGAAGCCCGCCTGCTTCAGGGACGGGATCGCGTCGGGCGCCGGCACCTCGATCCAGTCGACCTGCCCCGACCGCAGGGCCGCGACCCGGGCATTCGCCTCCGGGATCGGCATCAGCCGGACCCTGTCGACCTTGGCCATCCGGCCCGGATCCCAGTAGCCGTCGAACTTGGCGAGATCGACCGATTCCCGCGGGGCGACCCGGGTGATCTTGAACGGGCCGGTGCCGGCCGCCGGTAGTGCTGCGACCTTGGCCCAGTCGCGCCCCGCCGTCTCGAAGGATTTCGGCGAGGTGAACAGCAGGTAGACCACCATGTCGGGGAAATACGACGCGACCTGCGTGGTCGTAATCTGAACGGTGGCATCGTCGATCTTCTTGTAGCCCCCGACCAGCGGCGCTCGGGCGCGGGAGATGCCGGCCCCCTGCGGCTCGAATTGGGGACTGTCGTTCTTGAAGTAGCGGTCGAGGTTCCAGATCACCGCGTCGGCGTTGAACGGGCTGCCGTCATGGAAGCTGACGCCCTGGCGCAGGTGGAAGGTCCAAAGTTTCTTGTCGTTCGGGTCCTGCTCCCAGCGCTCGGCCAGGGCCGGGACGATGCCGGCGAGCTTGTCGTTGTGCTTCAGGTCCCACTGCACCAGACCCTCGAAGATCGGGTAGCCGAGGAAGCGCATGCCCTCGAAGCCGTTATTGGGCATCCCCGTGGCGGTGGGGATGTCGGAGGCGGTCATGGCGATGCGCAGCACGCTCTCGGCGTGGGCCGCGGGGGCGAGGCCAAGGGAACCGGCGACGGCAGCGGCAAGCAGGCGGCGAAGTTTCATCGGATCCCGTTCGTCGAGGTTGCGGGCCGCCACCGGCAAATCCCGCGCCAGATCATGCGATAGTCCGGGCGTCCGATGACCGGGTGATGGCGCGTTTCGGCCCTTGCGCTCGGCGCGGGCTGCGCCACGATAATAAAGAATGCGCGTTGCCGGCCGCCTGAGCCGGACCGAGAGGGAGCCGCCCGTGACTGATGGGACGCCAACCACGATGAACGGGGCCGAGAGCCTCGTCCGGACCCTCGTCGCCGGCGGGGTCGAGGTCTGCTTCACCAATCCCGGCACCTCCGAGATGCACTTCGTCGCCGCCCTCGACCGGGTCGAGGGGATGCGCTGCGTCCTGTTCCTGTTCGAGGGCGGGGCCACCGGCGCCGCGGACGGCTATGCCCGCATGGCCGACAAGCCGGCCTCGACCCTGCTGCATCTCGGGCCGGGCCTCGCCAACGGGCTCGCCAACCTGCACAACGCCAAGAAGGCGCGCACCCCCGTCGTCAACATCGTCGGCGAGCACGCCACCTATCACCGGGAGTACAACGCGCCGCTGACCTCGGATATCGAGGGGCTGGCCCGCCCGATGTCGTCGTGGGTGCACACCGGCCTGAGCGCCGCCGAGATCGGCTCCGACGGCGCCGCCGCCATCGCGGCCGCCCGCACCGCGCCGGGCCAGGTCGCGACCCTGATCCTGCCGGCCAACACCGCCTGGGACCCGGGCAACGGCATCGCGCCGGTGCCGCCGATCCCCGAGCGGACCAAGGCGGGAGATTCGGCCATCTCGGCAGCCGTGGCGGCGCTCTCCAGCGGCGAGCCGGTGCTGCTGCATCTCGGCGACCGGGCGGTGCAGGGCGAGGGCCGGGTGATCGCCGACCGGATCGCGCGCAAGACCGGCGCGATGCTGATGGCCATGACCTCCAACGCCCGGATCGACCGGGGCGCCGGCACGGTGCCGATCGAGCGCTTGCCCTACCCGATCGACCAAGCGATCGAGGCCCTGAAAGGTTTTCGCCATATCATCCTGATCGGCGCGACCCAGCCGGTGGGGTTCTTCGCCTATCCGGGCAAACCGAGCCTGCTCGCCCCCGAGGATTCTTCGACCATCACCCTCGCCACCCCCGAGGAGGACCAGATCGACGCGTTGGAGCGGCTCGCCGAGGCCGTCGCCGCGCCGCCGGCCGAACCCCTCGCGGTGGAGCCGCGGCCGAGCCTGCCCGGTTCGGGCGCCCTGGACCAGGACAATATCGGCCGGGTCCTCGGCGCGCTGATCCCGGAGGGCGCGGTGATCTGCGACGAGTCGATCACCACCGGCCGCAACTTTTTCGCCCTGACCCGGGATGCGGCGCCGCATTCCTGGCTGCAGCTCAGCGGCGGCTCGATCGGCCTCGGCATCCCGATGGCCACCGGCGCGGCCATCGCCTGCCCCGGCCGCAAGGTCATCAACCTCCAGGCCGATGGCAGCGGGCTCTACACCGCCCAGGCGCTCTGGACCCAGGCCCGCGAGCGCCTCGACGTGGTGACGCTGATCTGGTCGAACCGCTCCTACGCGATCCTCCGGGCGGAACTCGCCAATGTCGGCGCGCACAATCCCGGCCCGAAGGCGCTGGGCATGTTGAGCCTCGACGATCCGGCGATCGATTGGGTCAGCCTCGCCCGCGGCTTCGGGGTCGAGGGCCGGCGGGTCGAGACGCTGGAGGATTTCATCGCGGCGTTCCGGCACGGGTTGGATAATCCCGGCCCGTATCTCATCGAAGTCGCCCTGTGAGCGGAGCTGCCTACGCGCTTCCTGGGCTCGAAGGCCCGGCCGAGATCCGGATCGACCGCTGGGGCTTGGCCCATATCCGCGCCGCCACCGCGCTCGACGCCTTCCGGGTCCAGGGCTTCAACGCCGCCCGGGACCGGCTGTGGCAGCTCGACCTCTGGCGCAAGCGCGGCCTCGGCCTGCTGGCGGCGGATTTCGGGCCGGGCTATCTCGCCCAGGACCGGGCCGCCCGGCTGTTCCTGTATCGCGGGGATATAGCGGCCGAGTGGGCCGCCTACGGGCCGCAGGATACGAAGGCCATCGTCACGGCTTTCGTGAACGGGATCAACGCTTTCGTCGAATTGACCGAGACGCGGCCGGACTTGCGGCCGCCCGAATTCGCCCTGACGGAGACGCGCCCGGCCCGGTGGTTGCCGGAGGATGTCGTCCGGATCCGCAGCCACGGGCTCGTGCGCAACGTCCTGTCCGAGGTCGCCCGCGCCCGGGTGCTGGCCCGGGCCGAGACCCGCGAGGCCGGCCTTACCGCCGACGACCTGCGCAAGCGCATCAGCCCGCCGCACGAACCGGTGGTGCCGAACGGGCTCGACGCCGCCGACTGGCCGGACGATCTCCTGGACGATTTTCGCCTCGCCACCGCGCCGGTCGGGTTCACCCCCGAGCGGATGGCCGTACGGCGCGACGAGGCCTGGGATTGGACCAAGGTCGACGCCCACGGCGCGGTCACGCGGGAGACGCGCGCCGCCTCGAAGGAGCCGGTCGAGGGCTCGAACAACTGGGTTGTGGGACCCGCCCGCACCGAGACCGGCCGCCCGATCCTGGCGAGTGACCCGCACCGGATCTACCTGCAGCCGTCGCTGCGCTACGCGGTCCACCTCACCGCCCCGGGCCTCGACGTGATTGGCGCGGGCGAACCGGCGCTCCCCGGCATCTCCATCGGCCATAACGGGCAGGCCGCCTTCAGCCTGACCATCGCGCCGATGGACCAGGAGGATCTTTTCGTCTGTGAGACCGACCCGGCCGATCCGGATCGCTACCGCTACGGCGACGGCTGGCAGCCGATCGAGCGCATCGTGGAAAAAATCCCGGTGCGCGGCGGGCCGGACGAGACCGTGGTGCTGGCCTTCACCCGGCACGGTCCGGTGATCCGCGAGACGGCTGGCCGTGCCTTCGCGCTGCGCACGGTCTGGTCCGAGCCGGGCGCTGCCGCCTATCTCGGCAGCCTCGCTTATCTCGGCGCCACGAGCCCGGAGGCGTTCGGACAGGCCCTGCGCCACTGGTCGGCGCCTTCGGTCAACCAGCTCTATGCCGACGTGACCGGGCGGATCGCGTGGTTCATGGCCGGCAAGGCGCCGGTGCGCCCGGCCCATGACGGGCTGCTGCCGGTGCCGGGCGACGGCCGCTACGACTGGGCTGGGTTCCACGATCCCGACGCCCTGCCCCGCCGCATCGACCCGCCGGAGGGCTACCTCGCCACCGCCAACGAGATGAACCTGCCGCCGGATTTTCCCGCCGAGACCCGCAAGGTCGGTTTCGAATGGGCCGAGCCCTGGCGCGCCCGGCGCATCCGCGCGGTGCTCGATGGCCAGAGCCGGCACAGCCTGGCGGACTCCCGGGCGCTCCAGGGCGACGACGTTTCCGAGCCGGCCCGGCGTCTCGCGGAACTCGTTCGAGCGCTGCCGGCGGTGGCGGATCCCGATGTTGCGGCGGCCCACGCCCTGCTGGCGCCCTTCGACGGGTCGCTGCACGAGGCCTCCGCCGGCGCCGCCCTGATCGAGCTGTTATGGGTCCGCCACCTGCGCCCGGCTTTGCTCGAGGCGCTGGTGGCGGATGCCCGGACCCGTCGCCTGCTGCCGCCCGGTGATACCCAGAGCCTGATCGAGCGGCTGGAAAGCGGCCTCGATCCGGCCGTGCGAACAACCCTTCTGACCGAGACCTTGGGTGCCGCGTTCCGGGCGTGCTGCGCGCGGATGGGTCCGGATCCCGAAACCTGGTCTTGGGGCCGGCTGCACCACGCCCTGTTCGCCCATCCGCTCTCAAGCCTGCGGCTGGATTCGGGCTGGGATGTCGGCCCGTTGGCCGTCGGGGGCGCCGCGGCATCGGTCATGCACGCGGAGTACCGGACCGACACGTTCCAGCTGACCCACGGCGCCTCGTTCCGCATGGTCGTGGATGTGGGCGACTGGGACCGGTCGGTGTTCATCAACGTGCCCGGCCAGTCGGGTGAGCCGGGCAGCCCGCATTACGCCGACCTGGCCCCGATCTGGGGCCGCCGGGACCATGTGCCGATGCTCTACGGCCGCGCCGCCGTGGAAGCGGCCACCGAGACGATCATCACGCTGAGCCCGGCCTCCGACTGACCGGCGGCCGACCGAAGACGGGGACTTGAGACCTTGAAGATCTTCATCGCCGGATTGGCCACCGAGACCAACACCTTCGCGCCCCTGCCCACCGGCCGCGCGGCCTTTCTGGCCGACTATGCCCGCCGGGACGGCAGCCAAAATCCACCCCGCCTCAGCAACATCGCCCTCAAGGCCTGGCGCGAGCAGGCCGAGGCGGAGGGGCACAACGTGGTCGAGAGCCTCTCGACCTTCGCGCAGCCGGGCGGCATCACCCTGCGGGCGGTCTACGAGGAGCTGCGCGATGCGCTGCTCGACGATCTCCGGGCGGCCATGCCTTTCGACGCGGTGCTGCTGTTCATGCACGGCGCCATGGTCGCCGAGGGCTATGACGATTGCGAGGGCGACACCCTGGAGCGGGTCCGCGCCATCGTCGGGCCGGACGCCACGATCGGCGTCGAGCTCGACCTGCATTGCCACCTCACCGAGACGATGCGGCAGAGCGCCGACGTGATCGTGATCTACAAGGAATACCCCCACACCGACATCGTCGACCGCGCCCGCGACCTTTATCCCCTCGTGGTGCGGACAGTCTCGAAGGAGATCCGGCCGGTGATGGCCTATGCCGATTGCCGGATGATCAATATGTGGCGCACCACCCGCGAGCCGGTCTCAAGCTTCGTGCGCCGGATGGAGGCGCTGGAGGGCCGGGACGGCATCCTGTCGGTTTCCTTTGGGCACGGGTTCCCCTGGGGCGACGTGCCGGATGTCGGCGCCAAGATGCTGGTGGTCGCCGACGGCGATGCCGCCAAGGCGCAGGCGCTCGCGGACGAACTCGCCCGGGAGGTCTGGGCGATGCGCGAGGAGGCCGCGAGCCGCTGCGAGAGCATCGATGCCGCCCTCGACGCGGCTTTGGCCTCGGACGACCCGCGCCCGATGGTGCTGGCCGATTTCGCCGACAATGCCGGGGCGGGTGCCCCCTCCGACAACACCGCGATCCTGGCGCGCCTCGCCGAGCGCGGCTTCACGGATGTGGCGCTCGGTCTGATCTGGGATCCCGGCGCGGTCGGGATCTGCCACGAGGCCGGGCTGGGCGCCTCGTTCGTGCTGCGCATCGGCGGCAAGTGCGGCGTCACCTCGGGCGATCCCGTGGACCTGCGCATCACCGTGCGGGGCCTCTCCGAGGATCATAGCCAGGGCGGCCTCAGCGGCGGCCGGGCTCGTCTCGGCCCCGCCGCCTGGGTCGAGGCCGAGGGGATCCACGTGGTCCTGACGCATATCCGCCAGCAGGCCTTCGCGCCCGACGCCTTTACGGGGCTCGGGCTGACCCTCGACGACAAGCGGATCGTGGTGGTGAAGTCGATGCAGCATTTCTACGCCGCCTTCGCGCCGATCGCGAGCGAGGTCCGCTACGTCGCGGCGCCGGGCGCGGTCCCGCCGGATTACGGCGCGATCCCCTACACCAAGCGCTCGGGCCGGTACTGGCCCAAGGTCGCCGATCCCTTCGCCGATCCTTTCGCCGAGAGCGCCCGATGATCCCGGACCTGCATGTCGACGCCGATTCCATCCTGGCGACGCTCCGTCCCTGGGTGGAGTGCGAGAGCCCGACTCACGACGCGGCGGCGGTCAACCGGATGATGGGCTTGGCCGCCCGCGACCTCGCCGTCGCGGGGGCCGCGGTCGAGACCATTCCCGGGCGGATGAGCCTGAGCGATTGCGTGCGTGCGCGCTTTCCGCACCGGCACCGCGATCGGCCCGGCATCCTCGTGCTCGGGCATCTCGACACCGTGCATCCGGTCGGCACCCTGGCGAGCCTGCCCTGGCGGATCGCGGGCGACCGCGCCTACGGGCCGGGCATCCTCGACATGAAGGGCGGCAACGTCATCGCGCTCGCGGCGATCCGTGCCCTGGTGGCCTCCGGGATCGAGACGCCGCTGCCGGTGACCTTCCTGTTCACCGGCGACGAGGAGGTCGGAAGCCCCTCGACCCGGGACCTGATCGAGGCCGAGGCCGCCCGCCACGCCTTCGTGCTGGTGCCCGAGCCGGGCCAGGCCGACAACGGCGTCGTCACCGGCCGCTACGCCATCGCGCGCTTCGACCTGGAGGCCGTGGGCCGCCCGAGCCATGCCGGCGCCTCGCCCCATGAAGGCCGCTCGGCGATCCGCGCCATGGCGCGCATGATCCTGGCGATCGACGGCATGTCGGATGCGGATTGCACCTTCTCCACCGGGATCGTCTCGGGCGGGCAATGGGTCAATTGCGTCCCGACCCTGTGCCGCGGCCAGGCCCTCAGCATGGCCAAGCGCCAGGCCGATCTCGACCGCGGCGTCGACAGGATGCTGGCCCTGTCAGGCGTGCAGGACGGCGTCCGCTTCTCGGTCACCCGGGGCGTCACCCGGCCGGTCTGGGAGCCCGATGCCGGCTGCATGGCCCTCTACGACCAAGCACGGACCGTGAGCGAGGCGCTCGGCCAGCCCCTGCCCCATCGCAGCGCCGGCGGCGGTTCGGACGGCAACTTCACCGGCGCCAACGGCATCCCGACCCTCGACGGCCTCGGGCCGCTGGGCCAGGGCTTCCACACCCTCGACGAGCACGTGCTGATCGAGACGCTGCCCCAGCGGGCGCGGCTGTTCGCGGCTCTGCTCGCCAATCTCGGCACCGCGGGCCGATCGTGAGCCCGGACCCCGTGACGGTCGCAGTCGCCGGCGCCACCGGCGATCTCGGCCTGCGGATCGTGCGGGCACTCCAGCGCGAGGGCGCGGCGGTCACCGCCCTCGTCCGGCCCGGGACGGATCGAGACCGGCTCGCTCCGCTGGCGGCTTTGGGCGCGCGCGTGGTCGAGGCCGGCCCGGGCCGTCCCGGAAGCTGGCAATTGGCCTGCGCGGGCGCAGCCTGCGTGGTCTCGGCCTTCAATGGCCTGAGCGGGACGGTGATCGACGCGCAGACCGCCCTGCTGGAGGGCGCCGTCCGGGCCGGCGTGCCGCGCTTCATCCCGTCGGACTACTCGATCGACTATGCCAAGACCGTGCCCGGCGGGAACCGCAACCTCGACCTGCGCCGCGCCTTCCGCGACCGTCTCGACGCCGCCTCGATCCAGGCCACCTCGGTGCTCAACGGCGCCTTCATGGAACTGCTCGACGGGCAGGCGCCGCTGATCCTCAACCGCCCGCGCCTTGTGCTCCATTGGGGCAGCGCCGACCAGATCCTCGACTTCACCACCAAGGACGACACCGCCGCCTTCACGGCCCGGGCCGCCCTGGATCCCGGGACGCCGCGGTGGCTCCGCATCGCCGGCGACAGCCTGAGCGCCCGCGACTTGGCCGAGGCAACGAGTGCGGCCCGAGGCACACGCTATCGGGTGCTGCGCGCCGGCAGCCTCGGCTCTCTGGGTTTGATGATCCGCGTCGCCCGCACCCTCGCGCCGGGGCGCGGGGCGGTGTTTCCACCCTGGCAGGGCATGCAGTACCTGGGCGACATGTTCGAGGGTCGTGCCCGGCTCACGCCCCTCGACAATGACCGCTACCCGGATCTGCCCTGGACCCGGGTCCAGACCTTCTTGGCGGAGACCAAAGGCCGACAATGAGATCAGGCGCGGCCCCAGCCGAGGGCTGCCACCGCCAAGGCGCCGATCATCCCCCCGATCGTGCCGCCGCCGAAGAACCCGGCCATGGCCAGCATCGGGCCCGAGGATGCAGCCAGGGTACAGACCAGGGCGCTTCCGACGCAGCCTGCGGTGGCGATCACGGACATTGGTGCCTCACACAACTGTCGGTTGTATAAGCGAGGCCGTTGCAATCCGGTTCCCGGGCTGCGGGTGGGATTGGGTCAGACTGGATCGATCGGCATCTCCGGCACGCCGGACGCCTCGATCGCCGCGCCCGCCGCGAGGCACAGGTCCTCCCGGTATCGGGCGGCGACGAGCTGCACACCGACAGGGGTGCGTCCGACGAGGCCGGTGGTGACGGTGAGCGCCGGGACGCCGAGCGGCGCCAGGCCGACCTGCAGCAGATTCGCCTCGAAGGCCCGCTCGATTCCGGCCTCGCCGGTCCGGTCGAGCCCGTCCGGGAACGGCAGCTCGGCCGAGACAGGCACCAGCAGCACCGGATGCTCGGTCAGGAACAGCGACCATTCTCGAGCCAAAGTCGCGCGCCGGATCAGCGCCTTGGCGATGGCGTCGGGCGGCATCGCTTCCGCCGGCTCGCGGAAATACTCCAGCAGGTCGATGGCCGCTGGGTCGCCCTCGCGCTCGGCCGCGGCCCGGGTCGCTTCGTAGCCGTCGCCGAGCCAGAGCTGCAGCTGCAACGCGCTCGCCTCTCGGATCGGCGGGGTGTCGGCGATCTCCTCGACCACCCAGCCCGCCTTGGTCAGCCGCCGCGCCGCCTCGCGCAACGCGGCCTCGACCTCCGGCACCACCGCCAGGCCCCCGGGCCGCACGCACAGAGCCGCCCGGCGCGGCACCGCCGGGCCTTCCAGCGGGGCCGGAACCCACCACGGGTCGCGCGGGTCGGCGGCCGCCATCGCGTGGAGGCCGAGACGCAGATCCGCGATGCTGCGCGCCAGCGGCCCCGACACCGCCATGAGCTGCGGCCCGATCCCGCGTTCGGGCGACGACGCGTTCCAGGCCGGGATCCGGCCGAGGCTCGGGCGCAAGCCATGCACGCCGCAGGCATAGGCCGGGTAGCGCACCGAGCCGGCGATGTCGGTCCCATGGGCGATCGCCCCGATCCCGGCCGCCACTGCGGCGCCGGCCCCGCCGGACGAGCCCCCGGGGGTCAGCGCCGGATCGCGCGGGTTCTTGGTCTCCCCATGCAGCTGGTTGGTGGTGAACCAGCGCAGCGAGAAGGCGGGGGTGTTGGTCCGGCCGAGCAGCACCGCCCCGGCCCGCCGGAAATTGGCCACCACGGGATTGTCGTCGGACGCCACGAGGTCGCGCTGGAAGCGCAGCCCGTTCGTGGTCACGAAGCCGCGCTGGTCGACATTCACCTTGATCGTCACCGGCACGCCCGCCAGCGGCCCGAGGGCATCGCCCCGGGCGCGGGCGGCGTCGACCGCGTCGGCCTGCGCCAGCACCTCCTCCGGGCGATGCGCGACCACGGCGTTGATCCGGCCGTTGACCGCATCGAGCCGTCCGAGGGCCGCCTGAGCCACCTCCCGGGCCGACACCTGACCGGTGCGGATCAAATTCGCGAGATCGGTCGCGGTCAGACGCCAAAGCTGCATCATAGGTCCCTTCGCCGAGCCCCGCGGGGCCGAGATTCGCTCCGGATCCGTGCCGCGCGGCAGCCCGCCACGGTCCGTCATGGCCTTATTCTTTATGCAAGTGCCCGGCCGCTTTTTTGAGCACAAGACGATTGCGAACGGCGGCAACGGCTTGCCGCGCTGCAGCAGAGAGAACTAAGCATTTCGCCGTAGTCGGCCCTTGCCAGACACAGAGTGATTGATAACCTCTTCACCGTTCGGGCGTTCGACCGGCCAGATCAACAAAAAGGATCGCTCTCCTCCGACGAAGACAGGCAACCTCCAGAACAAGGCAGGCTTCCATGGCAGAGATGATTCGCGTCAAGCCGACTCACGACGGCACCTATACAGTCTATCGCGGGACTCTCGCGTTGATCAGCGGCCTGACCCGCCTGCAGGCCGAGCGCTACGAAGCCAGCATCAGCCAGCAGCAACGGACCGAACTCGCCTCCGCGGGCCATTGAAGGTCGGCTCCGAGGCCGGCCCCCGGATGGGCGCGGTCGGCCTCGGAACAGACGAAACCGCGCGCCGCTCCCTTCAATCGAGGGCGATTGGTCCGAGGTCGAAGACGATTCCGGCCGTGTCGAGACCGCGCCGCCGCGCGCTGACAGCGTAGCCGTCTCCCGACCGGGCGATCTCGTACAGCAGGTAGGAGGCCCGGCGCGCCGCCATCCCGCCATGCCCGTCCGGCCGCGCCGAGGCCGAGGGCGCGCCGATCACCGGCACGGAGCGACCGTCCGGTCCCGGCACCAGGGCGCTGGTGGTGGTGTGGTTGTGGCCGTGCAGGATCAGGTCCGCACCGGCCCGGGCGATCATCGCCGTGAAGGCGGCAGCATCTTTGAGTTCCCGCCCCGCCGAGGCACCCCCCGGCTGCGGCGGATGGTGGATCATCACCACCCGGAACGGCCTGCCCGGCTCGGTGGCCAGCGCCCGCAACAGGGCCTCGGCGGCGGCGAGCTGCGGCGGTCCGAGGCGCCCGGTCGCCACGAACGGCTTGGTCGGGATCGCGCTCGAAAGGCCGATCAGCGCCACGGGGCCGCGCCGGCGCAGATAGGGAAACCGGCCGGACGAGCCGGAATCGTCGCTCGTATAGCCCCGGCAGGTCGCCAGCAGGCCCTCCAGCGAGCCGCGGACATAGGCGTCGTGATTGCCCGGCACGAAGCTTACCGTCTCGGGCGAGCCCAGAGCCTCCAGGAAGGTGCGCGCGGTCTCCCACTCGCTCGGCAGGCCGATGTTGCACAGGTCGCCCGTGCAGGCGACGTGCGAAGCCCCCTGCTCCTTCAGGTCCGCCACCAGGGTTTCGAGCACCGTCATGTCGTGGCTGCGCGAGCGGCCGCGCCGCCAGTTGGCGTAGCCGGTGGCGCGCTTGCCGATAAGCTGGTGCAGGCGCACGCGGCCCAGCGGGCCGACATGCGGGTCGCTCAGATGGGCGAGGCGGAAGGTCAAGGCCGAGGATCAACGCTCGCGAGGGGCACGGGACGCGCCCCGCATCGCGGTCACGAGCCCGCGCGTCAAGCGCTGCCGATCAGCATGCCCGTCGCGAGCACCAGCGCGCCGCCGAGCATCACCTGGATCGCCGCGCGCCAGAACGGCGTCGCCATGAAGCGGGTGCGGATCGCCGCGATCGCGACCAGCTCGACGATCACCACCAAGACGGCGAGGCTGGTGGCGAGGAGGAACGGGTTCGGCCAGCCGGGCGGGAGCCGATCGGGAATCGCGTAGGGCAGCGTGTGCCCGAGGCCGCCCAGCGTCGTCATCACCCCGCAGACCAGGCCGCGCAGCCACGGATCGCCGCGCCCGGTGATGCTGCCATCGTCGGACAGCGCCTCCGTGAAGCCCATGCTGATGCCGGCCCCCACGGAGGCCGCGAGACCGACCAGGAAGGTCGCGCCGTTATGGCCGGTGGCGAAGGCTGCCGCGAAGATCGGCGCCAGGGTCGAGACCGATCCGTCGATCAGACCGGCCAGGCCCGGCTGCACGTAGCGCAAGGCGAAGGCCTTCCGGGCCTCCGCGGCGGCGTCGGCCAGATCCTCGAGGACGGCTGCCATGGGTTTGCGCTCCTGTTTAGATGAATTCCAATCTATAATTTAGAACAGATCTAAACAAGGCCGCAGCCGGTATTTTCTCTGCGTTTGGTGAGCCTTCGCCCGGGCTGGGGCGTCGCGGGTAGGCGGTCCCGGCTGACCGACCGGCGACCGAGTTGCGTCGGTTCGGGCGGGGGGACTAGACCATGGGCGGACGAAACCGCGCCCGGTCGATTCGGGCTGCGCCGTTCCGATTGCCACAAGCGTCTCATGAATCTCGGCAAGCGTATCCTTCGCCATCCCGTCGTTCAGCGCATCCTCGGGCGCGCGGCGGCCGGGTATCTGCGCCTGGTGCGGGCGACCAACCGGTTCGAGGTCCAGGCCGGCACGGCCGGCACCGGCGACGCCGACGGGTGGATCGGTGCGCAGGTGCCGCTCATCGCCGGCATGTGGCACGGCCAGCACATCATGATGCCGTTCATGCGCCGGCCGCGGGACCGGGTCGCGACGATCATCTCGAAGAACCCGGACGGCAACATCAACACCATCGCGTTGGAGCATCTCGGCGTGCGCGTGATCCGGGCCTCCGGCGCCCGCGGCCGGGACCGGGCGACCGATGCCCGCGCCAAGGGCGGCGCCGAGGGCTTGCGGGCGATGCTGCGGGCGCTGAAGGCCGGCGAGTCGGTGGCCTTCAGCGCGGATGTGCCGAAGGTCTCGCGCCGCTGCGATGCCGGGATCCTGACGCTGGCGCGTTTCTCGGGCCGCCCGATCGTCCCGGCCGCCGTGGTGACCAGCCGGCACCTGCGCTTCAAGTCCTGGGACCGGGCCTGTCTCGGCCTGCCCTTCGGCCGGGGCGCGGTGGTGCTGGGCGACCCGATCTACGTCGCCCGCGACTGCGCGGGCGAGGAGTTCGAGGCGCTCCGGCGCCACCTCGAAGCCGAGATGAACCGGGTTCATGCCCGCGCCTACGCGCTGGTCGGGCGGGCCGACCGCGCAGCGCTCTATCGCAGTGCGCCCGTGGCGGCGGCCGCCCCGGTGGGAGACCCCGCGTGAAGCTTCCGCCCGTGACCCTGCCGCTGCTGGCCTACCGGACCGGCCTGCGCGTCGGCGAGCCCGCTCTGGCCGGGCTCCTCGCCTGGCGCGCCCATCACGGCAAGGAGGACCCGCTGCGGCTGCCCGAGCGGCGCGGCCTGCCCGGCCGGGCGCGCCCGGTCGGTCCGCTCGCCTGGATGCACGGCGCGAGCGTCGGCGAGGTCCTGTCGCTGATCGGGCTCGTGGAGGGCATGATCGCCCGCGGCTTCTCGGTGCTGGTGACGACGGGGACGCGCTCGGCCGCGGAGCTGATCGGCTCCCGCCTGCCGCCCGGCGCCGTGCACCAGTACGTGCCGCTCGACGCGCCGCGCTGGGTGGCGCGGTTCCTCCGGCACTGGCAGCCGAACCTCGCCATCGTGGCGGAGTCGGAGATCTGGCCGAGCACCATCCTGGAGCTGGACGCCCGCGAGATCCCGCTGATCCTGGTCAACGGCCGGATGTCGGAGCGGTCGTTCAAGGGCTGGGAGCGCTGCCCGCGCACCGCCAAGGCGCTGCTGTCGCGGATCGCGGTCTGCCTGACGCAGACCCAGGAGGACGGCGCGCGCTACGCCAAGCTCGGGGCCCCCCGCGTGAGCGTCACCGGCAACCTGAAATTCGACGCCCAGGTGCCGCCGGTCGACCTGCAGCAGCTGGACTATCTCGGCGGCATGATCGCCGACCGGCCGGTCTGGGTTGCCGCGAGCACCCATGAGGGCGAGGACAGCATCGTCGCCTACGCCCATGCGGTCCTGAAGGCGCAGTTCCCGAGGCTCCTGACGATCCTCGCGCCCCGGCATCCGAGCCGCGGCGGTGAGGCGGCCGAAAGCGCGGCCTCCTACGGCCTGCGCAGCGCGCGGCGCTCCAGCGGCGGGCGGCCCCACCCATCCGTCGAGGTGTACGTCGCGGACACGATCGGCGAGTTGGGCCTGTTCTACCGGCTCGCTCCGCTGGCGTTCCTCGGCGGCTCCCTGGTCCCGCATGGCGGCCAGAACCCGATCGAGCCGGTGCGCCTCGATACGGCGATCCTGCATGGGCCGCACACCACGAATTTCGACGTGGTCTATCGCGCTCTCGACCGAGCCGGCGCGGCCCTGCTGGTCCGGGACGGCGTCGACCTGGCCGCCATGGTCGGCGAACTCCTGGGGGATCCCGCGCGTCTCACAGGCATGGTCCAGGCCGGGCCGCAGGCGCTGCAGCCTTTCGAGGGCGCGGTCGGGCGCACGCTCGCGGTGCTCGAACCCTTCGTCGCGCAGATGAAGCTCCAGCGCCTCGACCGGGGCGACATCGCCCGTCCGCTCGCGCGGGCCTGATGCGGCCACCGCGCTTCTGGGCTGCGGGCGCCGACCACCCGGTCGCGCGCGCCCTCGCGCCGGTCGGCGCGGCCTACGGCGCACTCACCGCCCGGCGCATGGATCGTCCCGGCGCCCGGGCGGGCTGCCCGGTCCTGTGCCTGGGCAACTTCACCCTCGGCGGGGCCGGCAAGACGCCGGCCGCGATGGCGGTCGCCGAACTCCTGGTCGAGCTGGGCCGGAGGCCGGCCTTCCTGTCCCGCGGCTATGGAGGGCGCCTGGCTGGACCGGTCCGGGTCGATCCGGACAGCCACGCGGCCGCGGATGTCGGCGACGAGCCGCTGCTCCTCGCCCGTCACGCGCCGACGATCGTATCCCGGGACCGTCCGGCCGGGGCGGCCCTGTGCCGGGCGCTCGGCGCCGACGTCATCGTGATGGATGACGGGTTGCAGAACCCGACGCTCGCCAAGGATCTCGCCTGGGCGGTGGTCGATGGCGGCGCCGGCATCGGCAACGGCCGGCCGTTTCCGGCGGGTCCCCTGCGGGCGCTGCTCGATCGGCAATGGCCCCACGTCTCCGGCCTGATCCTGGTCGGCGACGGCCCGCCGGGCGCATCGGTGGCGGAGAGCGCGGAGCGGCGCGGATTGCCGGTCCACCGGGCGCGGCTGGTCCCGGATGGATTCGATCTGGCCGGGGGGCGCTGCCTCGCCTTCGCGGGGATCGGCCGTCCTGAAAAATTCTTCGCGACCCTGCGCGGGACCGGAGCCGCCATCGTGGCTGCCCGCCCGTTCCCGGATCACCACCCCTACGGTGCCGCCGATCTCACGGCCCTGGCCGCGGAGGCGGACAGGCTCGGCGCGGAGCTTGTGACGACCGAGAAGGACGCCGTGCGGCTTCCCGCCGCCTTCGCGGCCCGGGTTCGCGTGCTGCGCGTGCGCCTCGTGCCGGACGATCCGGAGGCTCTGCGGCGGCAGATCCGGCAGGCGCTCGAGAGTTCTACGGCCGACCGGTTTCCTTGAGCCGCTTCAGGATCGCCTCCGGCGACACGTACGCCTCCTGCCGGGTGGCGCTCCAGTAGCGCAGCTCGTCCAGCGGGATCGACTCGCCGGTCACCGCACAGCGCACGAAGCCGCCCGGTTTGACCACCCGCATGGTGCCGTCCCCATACTGGACGACCGCCTCGCCATTCTGTCCACGCTCGTAGCGACCCAGCACGTCCGCCTCCTGATCGATACCGCCTTCTACACAATCCGAAGCGTTCGCAGAATCAAGCGAGCATCGACGGCGTCGCCTCGGCGGCCAGCAGAGCCCGCGCCGTCTCGGCATCGACATGCATGCGCGCGATCAGCGCGTCGGCGCTGGCGAACCGCTCTTCGCCGCGAATGTAGCCGACGCATTCCACGGCGATCTCCCGCCCGTAGAGGTCCCCAGAAAAATCGAACAGGTAGACCTCCAGGAGCGGCGCGCCGTCGTCGAAGGTCGGGCGGCGGCCGTAGCTCGCGACGCCGTCGCGGATCTCGCCGGGCCCGAGGCGCACCCGCACCGCGTAGATGCCATGCGCCAGCCCGCAATCGGGCAGCATCACGTTGGCGGTCGGGAAGCCGAGCTGGCGGCCGCGCTTGTCCCCGTGGCGGACCTGGCCGAGCACGAACCAGCGATAGCCGAGGAGCGCGTTGGCCCGGGCGATGTCGCCCGACGCCAGGGCCGCCCGGATCGCGCTCGACGAGACCGGCTCGGTCTCGCCCGCCAGGGCGACCGGCTCCACGATCCGGCAGCCCAGCCCGGCCTCGCGGCAGAGGTCGGCCAGGATCGCCGGCGTGCCCTCGCGGCCACGGCCGAAATGGAAATCGTGGCCGACCACGACGCCGGACAGGCCGAGCGACCCTTTCAGGAAGTCGAGCACGAAGGCGCGGGCGCCGGTGGCAGCGAGCGCTCCGTCGAAGCGGCGCACGATCAGCCCGTCGAGGCCGAGATGGGCGAACACGATCTCCTTCGCGGCCAACGACGTGAGCCGGAACATCGGTGCGTCGGGCGCGAAATAGGCGCGCGGATGCGGCTCGAAGGTCAGCACCGCGGCCGGCCAACCGGCTTCGCGCGCCGCCGCGCGCACGTTCTCCACCAGCACCCGATGCCCGCGATGGACGCCGTCGAAATTGCCGATCGCCGCGACCGCTCCGGCCAGGGCCGGCGGCACCGGCGCGTCCGCGCCGCAAATCGTAAAGGGCCGCATGGCCGGTTCGTCGCCTGAGGCCATCGATTCGGGATCGGAGACTCGAAAAGGGTCGGATGGAAGCGCCTGCGCGGTCCGCGCTAGGCCCGACGGAGCCGGACCCTGCCGAAACGCGCCCGGAGGGTCAAGGGAACCGGCCCTCCTGCGACATCGCAGGGGTCGGCGGCGAATGCCACACCTGCAGATTAACGCCTTCGCAATGCGCGTGCCCTATTTTAAATGCTGTGCAGCGCGGCTATTTTGCGGCGCTAGTGAAACGTTCATCTTTTCGGGAGCCGCCTTGGCCTCCCGCCGGGCAATACGGAGCAGTTGGTCTATGGCTCTCGATCTGAGCATGCCGATCCTCGTTGTCGACGATTACCAGACGATGGTCCGAATCATTCGGAATCTACTGAAGCAGCTCGGCTTTGAAGAGGTCGATGACGCTTCGGATGGTACGGCAGCACTGGCGCGCCTCAAGGACCGCAAGTACGGCCTGGTCATCTCGGACTGGAACATGGAGCCGATGACCGGCTACGAGCTGCTGCGGCACGTGCGCGCCGATGAGAATCTTCGGACGACGCCGTTCATCATGGTGACCGCCGAGTCGAAGACCGAGAACGTCATCGCCGCCAAGAAGGCCGGCGTGAACAATTATATCGTCAAGCCGTTCAACGCGGCGACGCTCAAGTCCAAGATCGAGGCTGTCTGCGGGAATTGATGAGTCCCGTGGCCCATCCCACGCGCACTCCAGTGAAGCCCCCGGCACGCCGGAAGGCGCCCAAGAGCGATGCCGCCAAGAGCGATGCCGCCGGCATCGCTGGTCACCGATCCCAGGAGGAGAGCATGGCGTCACTCGCCGCGCGACAGCCCGATATGCGGTTCCGCGAACCGCACGCCGTGATCTCCGAGTTGATCGAGATCGCGGATTACATCGCCCATCTGCGCGAGGAGATCGGCGCGCTCCGGGCGAACGAGATGAGTCGCGACCGGATTCCCATGGCCCATGAGGAGCTCGGGAGCGTGGTCGCGGCCACGGCCGGGGCGACCAACACGATCATGGAGGCCGCGGAGGCGATGCTCAGCCTCCCGGACGGCCCGGGCTACCGGGACGCGGTTGAGGAGCGGATCAACACGATCTTCGAGGCCTGCGCCTTTCAGGACATCACCGGCCAGCGCATCGCCAAGGTGGTCGAGGCCCTGCGGCTGTTCGAGCAGCGGCTCGCCCGCTTCGTCGGCGCCGTGAAGGCCCGGGATGCCACCTCCACCGATCCGGTCGAGATGGCCCGCCGCGCCCGCGCCGAGGACCTGCTCCTCAACGGCCCCCAGGCCGTCGAGGAAACCCCGTCCCAGAACGACATCGACGCCATGTTCGCCTGACCGGACCTGAATTGGTCCTGGGGAACAGAGCGCCCTCGGTAACCCGATGCCAGAAGGCGCCGTGGCAGGAAAATCTCAGCATCCGCGCGTTGGCGGGCCGACGCGCGGATGCTGAGAGCCTGTTTGACAGGTCTTTCCCATTCTCGCCCTCATCCTGAGGTGGCGTAGCGGAGCGGAGCCCTCGAAGGAGCCCTCCAGCCTGCCGCGCGATCCCTGGAGGGCTCCTTCGAGGCCCAGCGATCTACGATCGCCGGGCACCTCAGGATGAGGGGAGAGATTGGGATCTCCATCGGCAGAACCATCATTCGACTGCGAGCGTGCGGTCAAACAGGCTCTGAGAGTCTTGATGGATCGCAGGTTTTCGACGCAAAACCGCCGGCGACTTTTGCGAAACCTGCTGAGGCCCAGATCATGGTGGCGCGGCTCTGGTCCGATCTGACCACGGACGACTTCACGCGGCGCGACTTGCGGCGGGCCGTGGCGGTGCTGCCGGTGGCCGCCATCGAGCAGCACGGCCCGCACCTGCCGCTCGGCACCGACGCGATCATCGCCGAGGGCTACCTCGCCCGTGTCCGCGCACGCGTGCTGGACGATCTCGACGTGCTGCTGCTGCCGGTGCAACCCATCGGCAAGTCCGATGAGCACGACGCGTTTCCGGGCACGCTGTCCCTGGACACCGGGACGGCGCTCGCCGCCTGGACCGGGATCGGGGCCGCGATCCATCGCGCCGGCTGCCGCAAGCTGGTGATCGTCACGAGCCACGGCGGCAACAGCGCCCTCATCGATCTCGTGGCCGGCGAGCTGCGGGCGCGGTTCGGCCTGGTCGCGGTCACGACCGCCTGGGCCCGGTTCGGCTATCCGGATGGCCTGTTCCCCCCGGAAGAAATCGCCCACGGCATCCATGCCGGCGGCGTCGAGACCGCGCTGATGCTGGCCCTGCGGCCGGATCTGGTGCGGGCCGACCAGATCGCTAATTTCCCGCCGCGCAGCCTCACGATGGTCCGGGACTTCACCCATCTGCGCGCCGGCCGTCCCGCCGCCTTCGCCTGGAAGGCCGGCGACCTGCATCCCTCCGGGGCGATGGGCGATGCCCGGCTCGGCTCCGCGGAGGCCGGGCAGGCGGCGCTCGATCACGGTGCCGTCGCCTTCGTGGCATTGTTGCGGGACGTGGACCGCTTCGAGCTCGACAGGCCGGATCCGGCGTAACCGGCGCGGCTTTGCAGCCGAAAGGTCGGTCACGCGCCGGCATTCCTCGCTGGTGTCGGGAGGCCCGGCCATGAAAATCGTCGCGTTGATCTCCGCAGCCCTGATGCTCGCCGCCGTGCGTCCGGCCGCAGCCCTGGAGCGCCCCGTCGTCGTCGAGCTGTTCACCTCGCAGAGCTGCTCCTCCTGCCCACCCGCGGAGGCGCTAATCGGCCGGCTCGCCCATGAAGGCGCGGACGTGCTGCCGCTCGCCTTCCACGTCACCTACTGGAACCATCTCGACTGGCGCGACCCCTATTCCCTGCCGGCCGCCACCGCCCGCCAGAACGACTACGCCGCCCGGTTCGGCGGCCCGACCTACACGCCGCAGGCGGTGATCGACGGGCAGGCCGGCTTGGTCGGCTCCGACGAGGCCGGGTTGCGGGCGGCGATCGCGCAGGCGCGGGGCATCGGGACGGCCGTCCGGGTGACGCTGGCCCGTGACGGCAACCACCTCTCCGCCAAGGTCGGGGCGGGGAGCGGCACCGGCCGGGTCCTGCTGATCGGGTTCGATCCGAGCCACACCAGCCGGGTCCTGCGCGGCGAGAATGCCGGGCGCACCCTCGAGCAGGCCAACGTCGTCCGCGCGATCCAGGATCTCGGCTCCTGGTCCGGCTCTGCGGCGACCTTCGAGGCCGCCGCGCCGACGGGTGAGACTGCCGCCCTCCTCCTGCAGGCCGAGGACGGCCGCATCCTGGGCGCGGCCCGGTTGGGCGACCGCCTCGCCACGGCCGAGGGGAGCCCGCGATGATGCTGGCCATGCCGGGCTGTGTCGCGGGGCGCGGATGGGTGCTGGCGCCGGACTCCAACCCCGCGCTAGACTCAGCCCAGGCGGGAGAACGGATCGGCGGCGGAGCCCGGATGGCGCTCGAAGGGGAACTGGCCGCTCTGATGGCGGCCGCACAGGGCGGTGACGCTGGCGCGTATCGCGCCCTGCTGAAGGCGTGCCTGCCCCTCGTCTCGGCGATCGCCCGGGCGCAGGGCGTGCGCGGCGAGGCGGTGGACGACGTCGTGCAGGACACGCTGATGACCGTGCATCGGGCGCGCGCCAGCTACGATCCGGCGCGGCCGTTCCTGCCGTGGCTGCGGGCCATCACCCAGCGCCGGGCGATCGACCGCCTGCGCCGGGCTGGCCGCCGGCCCCGGGAGGTCCACGATCCCCTCGCCTACGAGGCCGAAACCGATCCCGGTCCCGAGCCCGGCCAGGGTCTGGAGGCGCGCGACCGGGCCGCGGCGCTGGCCCGCGCCGTCGCGTCCCTGCCGGACGGGCAGCGGCAGGCGGTGGAGCATCTCGGCCTGCGCGAGCTGTCGCTGGACGAGACCGCGGCCCTCACCGGGCGCAGCAAGGGCGCGCTCAAGGTCAACCTGCATCGGGCCCTGAAGGCCCTGCGCGCCAACCTGATGCAGGAGCGGCGCTGATGGCCGATCTCGCCCGCCACGAGCGGCTCGTCGAGGATCTCGCCGGCAGCCTGGAGCCGGTCCGGCCGCTGCATGCGCCGGTCCTGAGGGCCGCGCTTTGGCTCGGTGCAGCTCTGCTCATCGGGCTGGTCCTGGCGAGCCGGATCGACACCAGCGGCTTCCTGCTGCGCATGCGCGTGCCGGATCTCGCCCTGGCGGCGCTCGGCGCGGTGCTGACGGCCATGGGCGCCGCCTTCGCGGCTTTCGCCACCAGCGTGCCGGGCCGCTCCCGGGCCTGGGCGCTGCTGCCGCTGCCGCCCCTGGCCCTCTGGATCGGGGCGAGCGGGTTCGGCTGCCTGCGCGACTGGATCGCCCCCGGCACCGGACCGCTGCACCCGCAAGAGGTCGCCGGCTGTTTCAGCTTCCTGGTCTGCGTCTCGGTGCCGCTCTCGGCGCTGATCGTCGTGATGCTCCGCCGGGCTTGCCCGCTGCGGCCGAACCTGACGGCCGCCCTGGGCGGGCTGGCCGCCGCCGCCGCGGCCGCCGCGCTGCTGATGCCGTTTCACCCGCACGACGCCACCGCGTCGGATCTGCTGATCCACGCCGTCGCGGTGCTCGGGGTGATCGGACTCAACGGCCTCGCGGGCGGTCGGCTGCTCGGCAGCCGCGTGGATTAGAGCGCGCGCCGCCGAAGTGGATGCTGGTTCGGCGCGAGCGAGCGCGTCAGAGGAAGGACGGCGCTGAGCTCAGCGCTCGTCCGGGTCCGAACCAGGCCAGGCCACGATCCGGTCCGGCAGCTCGTCGTCCGAAAACTCTTCCTCGTTGCCGGATAGCCGGCCGCGGACGGAGATGCCGGCCTCGTGGACACTCGAAGCCCGGCCCGAGATCAGCGGGTGCCACGGATAGAGCGGCTCGCCGTCGCGCACGAGGCGATAGGCGCAGGTCGGCGGCAGCCACGGGATCGTGCGCACCGCCTCCGGGGTCAGGCGGACACAATCGGGCACGCGCTTCTGGCGGCGGGCATAGTCGCGGCAGCGGCAGGTCAGGCCGTCGAGCAGGGTGCAGCCGATATCGGTGTGGTGGACCTCGCCGGTCTCGTCGTCCTCGAGCTTGATCAGGCAGCACCGGCCGCACCCGTCGCAGAGGCTCTCCCACTCGGACGGCGTCATGGCTTCGAGGGTCTTGGTCCGCCAGAACGGCTCGGCGACCCCGCGGCGCAGCGCCTCGGGCTTGGACATCGGTCAATCTCGCGATCGGGAAGAGCGTGTCTCTGCCCGAGCCGGCGCCGCGGGGCAAGCGGGGCCGGGGCGCGACGAATCGCGAGACTGCGCAGAGCCTCGCCCACCGTTCCGGATCCTGCTAAGGATGGGCACGCCGCGCAGGCGCTCGACAAGCCGGGTCCGACATCGTGCGCCTGCCGACGCTCACCGAGATCAAGATCCGCATCGAGCGCGCCGCTCTGGCGTTCGATGCCTGGGTCAATGCCGGCCTCTACGACAGCGGCCGGTCCACCGGCGCGGCCTACGAGCGCTTCCAGCGGGTCATGAGCCGGTTCGCCGTGCATGGCTGGAAGCGGTTCGCCCTCGACCTGACCAGCGAGGCCGTCACCCTCGGGGCCGGCGGCGCGGTGCTGCTGCTCGCCTTCGCGCAGCCCGCCTTCCAGCTGACCAGCGACAACTGGCTGAAGCAGCAGGACCTCGCGGTCACGTTCCTCGACCGCTACGGCACGGAGGTCGGCCGGCGCGGCATCAAGCACGACGACTCGCTCAAGCTCGACGAGTTTCCCGACATCATGATCAAGGCGCTGGTCTCCACGGAGGACCGGCGCTTCTACGAGCATTGGGGCATCGACCCGATCGGCACCCTGCGGGCGCTGGTCAACAATTCGCGCGGCGGCGGCGGCACGCAGGGCGGCTCATCGATCACCCAGCAGCTCGCCAAGAATCTCTTTTTGACGAACGAGCGGTCACTCGAAAGAAAAATCAACGAGGCGTTCCTGGCCCTGTGGCTGGAGAGCCATCTGACCAAGAACGAGATCCTGAAGCTCTATCTCGACCGGGCCTATATGGGCGGCGGCACCTTCGGCGCCGTGGCGGCGGCGGATTACTATTTCGGCAAGCCGCTTAAGGACATCAGCCTCGCAGAGGCCGCCATGCTGGCGGGCCTGTTCAAGGCGCCGACGAAATACGCGCCCCACGTCAACCTGCCCGCCGCCCGCGCCCGCGCGGCCGACGTGCTGCACAACATGGTCGAGGCCGGCTTCGTCACCGAAGGTCAGATCCAGACCGCCCTGCGCAATCCGGCGACGCCGGTGACCCGCACCCGGGACATCACCGCCGACTACTACCTCGATTGGGCTTTCGGCGAGATCAAGGCCATGGCCGATGCGGGCAAGCTCCGCAGCGACCGGGTGCTCACCGTGAAGACGCCCCTCGACCTGGCGATCCAGAAGCGGGCCGACGACGTGGTCGCCGACATCCTGCGCAAGTCCGGCGACGCCTTCGACGTGGACGAGGCCGCCATGGTGATCCTCGATCCGGACGGAGCGCTGCGTGCCATGGTCGGTGGCGCCGATTACGGCGAGAGCCAGTTCAACCGCGCCACCGACGCGCTGCGCCAGCCCGGCTCCTCGTTCAAGCCCTACGTCTATTCCGCCGCCCTCGCCTCGGGCCTGTTCAAGCCCGAGACCGTGGTGGTCGACAGCCCGGTCTGCATCGGCAACTGGTGCCCGCAGAATTACGGCCGGTCCTATGCCGGCCGGGTGCCGATGTGGCTCGCCGTGGCGAAGTCGATCAACACGATCCCGATCAAGATCTCGATCGCGCTCGGCAAGGCCATGGGCATCAGCCACGAGGCCCGGGCCGCCAAGGCCGGCCGCGCCAAGATCATCGAGACCGCCCACCGGATGGGCATCACCTCGAACCTGATCGACACGGTCTCGATGCCGATCGGCTCCGACGAGGTGACGGTGATCGACCAGGCCGCCGGCTACGCGGTGTTCGCCAATGGCGGCTTCAAGGCCAAGCCCTACGCGGCCATGGAGGTCAAGAACTCGTCCGGCGAGGTGATCTACCGCCACGCCGACGAGCCGCCGGATCGGGTGTTGTCGCCCCAGGTAGTGGCCGACATGAACTTCATGCTCAACAAGGTCGTCGAGGAGGGCACCGGCAAGCGCGCCCAGCTCGAAGGCGTGAAGGTCGCCGGCAAGTCCGGCACCACCAATGCCTACCGGGATGCCTGGTTCGTCGGCTACACCGGCAATTACGTCGGCGCGGTCTGGTTCGGGAACGACGACCACACCTCGACCAACAAGCTCACCGGCGGCTCGCTCCCGGCCCAGCTCTGGCACGACGTGATGGAGCCGGCCCACCAGGGCATCGAGATCAAAGGCCTGCCCGGCCTGAAGGACAGCCCGCGCGCCGCCCAGCAGCAGGCGTCGGGCGGCCCCACCGCCCCGATCGACCCCAACGCCAGCGCTTATGGCAAGCTCTCGCGCCGCTCCTTCGAGGTGATCGGCGGCCTCAACGGCCTGTTCCGCACCGTCGAGCGCGCGCCTGCCGGCGAGGCGGGGCCGGATGCCGGCGGCGGCGACAAGGCCACGCAGAAGACCGACCGGAAACCCGGCGACCGGGCCGCGGGCCCCCCGGCCCAGCCGCGCGAGATGGCCGAGGGCGCCCGGTCCGTCGGCGGCCGCATCGAGCTGCGATGATCCGATGAGGCTCGCGATCCCTGGAAACCCCGGCCGCAGATCCGCGGCCGGAGACGATCGACCCGCGCCGCAGCCGCGCTCCCTCGGCCGCGCGGGCCGGCTCGTCGCCCGTGTCTGGCGCAAGAGTTCGATCGCCGGTCTCGCGGTCTACGCCTTGGCGCTCGGCGGGGTCGTCGGCCTCGCCAGCGCCGATTGGGCGACGCGGGGCGGCTACCCGTTCGGGGGCGTGCAGGTCGGCGCCTGGACGGCCTGGCCCCGGGCCGGCGCGGCCAATGCCGATCCCTATACCCGCGCCGTCAACGCCCGCCGCGGCGAGATCCCCCTGGCGGTGGGCGAGGGCCTGCTGCTGACCGCCGCGGTCGACGACCAGGGCCGGGCGCTCGACGCCACCTGTACGTATCGCATCGGCGGCGGGACGCCGCCGGCCCGGGCCTGGACCCTCACGGTCGCGGGTCGCGGCGCCCGCGAGCCCGGGCGACCGGCCGTGCGCGAGGGCTTCACCTCCACCGAGATCCTGCGCGCGGCCGACGGGCGGTTCTCGGTGGTGCTCGCCCCCGAGGTCCAGCCCGGCAACTGGCTGCCGAGCCCCCGGGAGAGCGGCCCGGTGCGCTTGGCGCTGCGCCTCTACGACACGCCGGCCGCCGCCAGTGTCGGCTCGCTCGATCGGGATTCGGTACCGGCCATAACCCGCCTGGGATGCGCGTCGTGAACCTGCGCTTCGTCTACGCCACGCTGATCGGGCTGGTGCTCGCCGGGATCGTGCACATCGCCGCGGTGCTGGCGATCCCGCGCCTGTCCGAGACGGATGCCGTCTCGCGCGCCCGGACCAGCGAGAACCTGGATCACCCGCAGCCGATCTACACCGTGGCCACCGGCGACGACCCCTCCCCGCCCGAGGCGTGGCTGCCGATCCCGGACCCGGCCGTGGCGGTCGGCGTCTGCGCCTACGATCTCGCCGACGGGCCGATGCGCGTCTCGGCCCGGACCGGGCCGCTCTCGCTGTCGCTGGCCGCCCATGCCCGGCGCGGCGCCTTCTACGCGGTGACCGATCAGGCCGCGGTGCGCGGCGCCCTCGACCTCGTGATCCTGACCCGCGCCCAGTACGACGAGGCGCTGGCCGACGACGACGAGAACGACCCGAGCCGCGACGTGCGCATCGTCGCGCCCGACAATCGCGGCGTCGTGGTCGTGCGGGTGATCGCCGGCCTGCCGAGCCAGCGGCCCGGCGCCAACGCCGCGGTCCAGGCCGTCTCCTGCACCACCGACACGCAGACGGACGAGCCCGCGGGCAAGGATCCGACCAATAAGGGTGCCGGACGGTAGCGCCGTCTCAGTATTTGACGACGAGCGGCGGGGCCTCGGCCACCGGCGCGATGGCAGCTTCGAGGCCGCAGCGCGCCGCCGCATCCGGCGGCAGCAGCGGAACCAGCAGGTTGCGGCGGGCGGCGAGCATGGCCAGGGACCGCTCGGCCGAGACCGATTCCGGCGCCGGCGCCTGGGCGAAGAGGTGCTCCAGGGCGTAGCGATAGCGCGCGAGGCGCAGGCCGGTCTCGATCCGCACCCAGGCGATCAGGCACCGGTTCTCGGCCACGCGCTGGGCGGCCAGGCGGATGTCGGCATCGTCCAGGGTCTTGGCATAGGGAAGGCTGCGCAGCCGCGCGGCATCCGCGTCGATGACCCGGGCGGCGAGCGCCGTGAAGATCGGGATCAGGCGGGCATCGGCCGTGGCGTCGTCGGCGAGCTGCCGATAGCGGGAGACCGGCGAGCGCGATGGTTCCGCGGTCAGCGTGTCGTAATAGGCGCCGACTTCGTCGAACCGCCAGGTCGGGGTGGCGTGCGCGCTCGCCAGCCCGAGCAGCGCCTCCTGGAAGGCCGAGAAGGTGCTGGCCGGCTGTACGAACCGCCAGGCGCGGTCGCGCAGGGCCTGCTCGTCGTCGGTGAGGCCGGAATCGAGGATCAGGCGGCCGCGATCCCGCGCGGAGAAGCTGCCGGTGGTGTCGATCAGGCCGTTCCACACACCGGTCCGGGGCCGGCCGAAATCGCCGCTCTGGGTGCAGGCGGCGAGCAGCGCCAGAGCCGCGCCGGCGGGCAGGAGGCGGGAGGCCTTGCGGGTGCGGTTCGTGCGCGTCCCGGCTTTGGGCGGGACATTCGGCCGAGGGCGGTCCGGGACAGGCATGATCAAACCGTCGGAAACATCGCGGCCGGGCCGGTCGCCGTGCTCAGGAGGCGAGGCGCTCGTAGCGCACGCCGAGGAAGAACAGGATCTCGCCGCGCTGTTCGTCGGCGCGCGGCAGGCGGCGCGTCCGGCGTGCCTCGGCGCTGGGAAACGGGATCAGGAGCGCGGACGCATCCTGCCGCGCGTCGTTGGCGGGCATCGGCGGTCGGAGCGCGCGCGTCACCCGCGGCTTGAATGGGGTCATGGTCTCCGGCTCCTGTCGGCGGCTCGAGCGGCAATGCCCGGGCCCTGCAGAGGGGGTCGGCAAGGGCTACAGAAACCATTCAGCATGACGTGGTTAACGGAGTCTTGCCGGCCATCCGGCGGATGTGGCGCGCGAATTGCGACGCCGCGTTTGCCCATGGCGGGCGTTTCCTCCCTTTGACTGAGGCCCTGTCCGATCGCGGACGGGGCCTTTTTTCTTGCCGGCTCGTGCGGCCTCGGGGCCACACCCGGGCGAGGCGTTGGCGCGGCGTTCGGCGCGGGGAACCCATGCGGAGCTGCGGCGCTTGCCTACCGCCCTGCGCGACCGATATGCCGGACCCAAGCGGACGGGATACCGCCGCATCGATTTTCCGCGCGATCGAGATTTGAGGACACCGCTGAATGCGACTCGTTCCGGAACGCACCCTGCACGCCTACCGCCGTCGCAGCCTCGCCGCGGCAGCGCTCACCCTCGTCACGCTCGCCGCCGGCCCCGCCTATGCCCAGCGCGAGGACCAGGGGCTGCAGCTCGGCTGCGCGAACGACTATTTCCGTCTCTGCGCTGGTGTCGATCCGAACAGCCAGGACGCGGACAAGTGCATGATGCGCAACCGCAAGCGTCTCTCGCCCGAGTGCCGCTCGGCGATCGGCGATTACGACAAGCGCACCGGCAGCAAGTCGATGTCCGACGATTGAGCTTGCCTCCGGTTCCGACACGCGCCGCTGGCGAGGGGCATTTTCGATGGGCCTGACCGTCGCCGTCCAGATGGACCCGATTCAGAATATCCGGATCGCCGGGGACACCACGTTCGCCCTGCTGCTGGAAGCCCAGCGGCGGGGGCACAGTCTGATCTACTACACGCCGGACCGGCTCTCGATGCAGGGCCGGCGCGTGACCGCACGGGTCGAGGGGCTGACGGTCCAGGACGTCGAGGGCGCGCATTTCACGCTCACGCCGCCGGAGCGGATCGACCTCGCCGAGGCGGACGTGGTGCTGATGCGCCAGGATCCGCCCTTCGACATGGCCTACATCACGGCCACCCACATGCTGCAGCGGATCCATCCGGAGACGCTGGTGGTCAACGACCCCTTCGAGGTGCGCAACGCGCCCGAGAAGCTGTTCGTGCTCGACTTCCCCGAGCTGATGCCCCCGACCCTGATCAGCCGCGACAAGGCGGAGATCGAGGCGTTCCGGCTGGAGCACGGCACCGTGGCGATGAAGCCGCTGCACGGGCATGGCGGCGCGGCCGTCTTCAAGGTGACCGAGACGGATCCGAATTTCGGCTCGATGTTCGATCTGTTCGCCGCCACCTTCCGGGAGGCCTGGGTGATCCAGCGCTACCTCGACCGGGTGACCGAGGGGGACAAGCGCATCATCCTTGTCGACGGCGTGGCGATGGGCGCGGTCAACCGCGTGCCTGCGGCCAACGACATCCGCTCGAACATGGTCCGCGGCGGTGCAGCGTCTGCTTCGGAGCTGACCGAGCGCGAGCGTGAGATCTGCGCCACGATCGGCCCGGAACTCGCCCGGCGCGGCCTGATCCTGGTCGGGATCGACGTGATCGACGGCCATTTGACCGAGATCAACGTCACCTCCCCCACCGGCATCCGAGCGATCCAGCGACTCGGCGGCCCCGACCTCTCGGTGGCGGTCTGGGACGCAATCGAGGCCCGGGTCGCGGCGCGTAAAGGTGTCTGAGAGGCTGTTTGGTCAGTCTTTCCCATCCTCGACCTCATCCTGAGGTGCTTCCGCAGAGCGGAAGCCTCGAAGGAGCCCTCCAGGGATCGCCGAGACTTCTGGAGGGCTCCTTCGAGGCTGCTGCGCAGCACCTCAGGATGAGGGGGAGATTTGGATAGGCGTCGGTCAGAACCGCCATTCGACTGAGCGCACGCGGTCAGACAGGTTCTGACCCGTCTCATGTCTCGGCCTTCGGCGTCGCGTTGAGCTCGGCCCAGTCGAACTCCTCCTCCAGCAAAAAATAGGCGTCGTCGCCGATCCGGCCCTGGCGGCGCAGGGACAGGACCGCGTTGCGGGCGGCCTCCACCGAGCGGCGGCGGGCGGCGTCCGAGGGCAGGCTCTCGGGGGCGCGACCCTCGTCATGGGCCTCGGCCTCCTCAAGCGCCGAGCGGAACTCCGCGCGCAACGAATCGATCGCCGGCTCGTCCCCGGATTCGGACAGGCTCTCGAGGGCGGCCTTGTAGGCGGCGGCCCGCGCCCAGCCGACCTCGCGCCCGACCGGATCGTCATCCTCCAGCTTCAGGTAGGCGAGCAGTGGCCGCAGGGTCAGTCCCTGGACGATCAGCGTGCCGAGCACCGTGAAGAAGGCGGTGAACACCACGAGGTCCCGGTGAGGAAACTCCATCGGCAGCGCCAGGGCGGCCGCGACCGTGACGATGCCGCGCATCCCGGCCCAGGACAAAGCGAGCCCCGGCCCGTACCGCGCCCGGGAGCCCGCCTGACGCAGGCCGAGGCCCTTGAGGCCGGTCGTCGGCAGGACCCAGGCGATCCGCGTCACCACCACGGTGGCGAAGATCGCCGCCGCCAGGAACATCGCCTGCCAGGCATCCGCGCCGGTCAGCCGGTCCTGGATCGGGTCGATCTGGATGCCGATCAGGATGAAGGCCAGGACGTTAAGCACGAACACCGCCGTGTCCCAGACCGCGTAGGAGATCACCCGGGTCCGCGGCGCGGTGATGCCCGGCGCCCGGCGGGCGACCGTGACCGCGAAGGTCACGATGGTCAGCACCCCCGACATCTCCAGCTTCTCGGCGGCCAGCCAGATGCCGAAGGCGGCGACGAACTGCATCACGATCGTGCTCGCCGGGTCGGTGACGCGGCGGGTCAGGGCGACGAAGGCCAGGCCCAGGCAGGGGCCGGCTGCCAGGCTCGCCACCACGCCGAGCAGGAAGGCGGGGGCCACCTCGGCCGGATGGAAGCCGTCGGCCATCGCGGCCGCCACCGCCAGCCGGTAGATGATCAGCGAGGCGGCGTCGTTGAGCAGGCTCTCGCCGCGCAGGATCGTAGCGAGCCGATGGGGCATCGGCGCATGCTTCAGCACTGCCAGGGCCGCCACGGCATCGGGCGGCGCGACCACGGCGCCGAGCACGATGCAGGCCGCGATCGGCATGTCGGGCACAATGAGATGCGCCACGAACGCGACGGCGAGCGTCGTCACCGCCACGGCGCCGACCGCGAGGCCGAACACAGCGCGCCAATTGTCCCTCATGTCCCGCACGGAGGCGTCGAAGCCGGCATCAAGCAGGACGGGGGCGAGGAACAGGGCAAGCGCCAGCTCGGGATCGAGCCGCAGGTTCGGCACGCCGGGCACGAAGGCGAGGCCGACGCCGCCGAGCGCCAGGAACGCCGGGTACGGCGCGCCCAGCCGTCGCGCCAACGCAGCCAACAGGACGGCGCCGAACAGGACGCCGACAACCCACTCGAAGATCACCATGAGTCTGAAAGAGGGCGGGCACCGCCACCGTTCCAGGGCGCCCGGCTCAGTACTGCACGGTCGCGCGCACCCCGAGCACCGCCGCGTTGCGCAGGCGGCGCCCATCCGGGCCGGCCACCCCGGCGCCCGGGTGGAACACGTATTGGACATCGGGCTGTACCGTGAAGCCCGGAACCACGACCGCCTGGTAGGTCGCCTCCAGCACCGTCTCGGCCCGCCGCCGCGGCATCGGGACGCCGGTATAGAGGATCGTGTCCCGGTCGGCTCGGCGGGCGTCGTCGCTGATCCGGGCATGGGCGAGGCTCACGCCGATCGTGTCATCGTCGCGGCCGTCGAACAGGCCCTTATAGGCGAGGCCGGTATCGACATAGGCGTCGACCAGGCTGGAGCGGGTCGGCGAATAGGCGGCGCGCACGAAGAAGCCGAGGCCCTCGTCGTCCTTGCCGGATTCCCGGTACAGGGTCTGGTCGTAGATCGCGTAGAGGCCGGCATTGCCCCGGAGCGGGCGGCCGATGCCGGTGGCGTTCGGGTCGGCCAGCGGCACGCCGGTGATGTCGTACCGCAGGCTGTCGAACCGGCCGAAATGCTGCCAGCCGCCTAGCGTGATGTCGCCGGGCAGGCCCTTGGCTCCCGGCTCGATGTTGAACGCGTAGGTCGCCTCGGCGACGATCAGGGCCGGATCGTTGGTGCGGAAATTCGTGCCGGTGCGGTTGAGCCGCTGCGCCTCCGGGTCCTGGCCCGGCCGGTTCGCCCCGGCCGGGTCGCCGTCATAGAGCCCGACCTGGAGCGAGAAGCCGTTGCCGGGCACGTATTTGGCGCGGATCGCCGGGGCCGAGAGCGGATAGGCCGGGCCGCCGCTCGGCAGGTCGAGCCCGGTGATCGCCGGCCAGCCGAAGGTCGAGTTCACGAACAGGGTCGCGGTCTGGCTGACGAAGAACTCGGTGTCGGCGGCCTGCTGGCCGATCCGGAGACCGAGCTGCCCGTCCATCAGGCTCTGGTCGAACCACAGCACGTAGAGGCGGCTCGACGGCAGCGCTTCGATCACGCTCGTGGTCAGCAGGTCGCCGACATAATAGCGCGACAGGCCGGTGCCGTGGATGAAATAGGCGTTGGCGTGGATGGTCGCGCCTTCCCAGCCGGCAAGCCGGTCGAGATCGAGGTTGAGCCGCAGGTTCAGGCGATCCTCGACGATCGCCCCCTGGCGGAGGCCGCCGGTCGGGTTGCCCAGCACGTCTGCGATGTAGGTCAGGCTGTACTCGATGCCGCGCGCCTTCAGCACCGGGCGGAGGCCGAAGGGATCGCCGAGGGGACCCAGCGAAGGCTCGATCGACCGCACGTAGCCGCCGGAGGCCTGGCTGGTGCTCTCCGGCTGCGAGACCGAGATGCGCGGATCGGCGCCCGCACCCTCGAAGACCGTCTTCACATGCTGCTGGGCCGCCGCCGGCGTCGCGGCGAGGGCAAGGCCCATCGCGAACCGGGGCAGATTCTTGAACGACATCGGCCGCTTCCGCGCGACGGGCATCGCGCTGTCTAGCACGCCGCCGCCCCGGCGGAGCGCGGGACCTTGCGGCGGCCGCGCTCTTGCCTAACGCTGCGACCGGAACACCACAGGACACACGATGCCCGAGACTCCCGTCTTCTCCGACAGCGCCGTCGCCGCCCCCCACCACCTCGCCGCCTCGGCCGGCCGGACCGTGCTGGCGCAGGGCGGCAACGCCATCGAGGCGATGGTGGCGATGGCGGCCTCGATCGCCGTGGTCTACCCGCACATGAACAGCATCGGCGGCGACGGCTTCTGGCTGGTGCGCGAGCGCGGCGGCCGGGTGCGCGGCATCGAGGCCTGCGGGCCGGCCGGGCGCCTCGCCACGATCCAGCGCTACCGGGAGAAGGGCTACGACACGATTCCCGCGCGCGGCCCCGACGCCATGGTGACGGTGGCGGGCGCGGTCGGCGGCTGGGAACTGGCGCTGGCGCTGTCCAAAGCGCTGGGCGGTCGCCTGCCCCTCGACGTGCTGCTCGCCGACGCGATCACCCAGGCCCGCGACGGCGTGCCGGTCTCGCCCAGCGAGGAGCGCTACAAGCCGCAAGCGGGCGACACCCTGTACGAGGCCCCGAACTTCGCTGCGACCTTCCTCAAGGACGGCAAGCCCTACCCGGCGGGCGAGATCCGCAAGCTCTCGGCCCTCGGGGCGACCCTGGAGCAGCTCGCCCATGCCGGGCTCGGGGATTTCTACCGGGGCGACATCGCCCACGAGATCGGCGCCGACCTGGAGCGCCTCGATGCGCCGGTGACCCGGGCCGACCTCAAGGCCTACCAGCCGGCCGAGCGCAGGCCGCTGACCCTGCGCCGGCGCGACGCCACCCTGTTCAACTTCCCGCCCCCGACTCAGGGGCTGGCGGCCTTGATCATCCTCGGCCTGTTCGACCGCCTGAATGTCGCCGCCCCGGAGAGCGTGGCGCATTATCACGGGCTGATCGAGGCGACGAAGCGGGCCTTCGCGGTCCGCGACCGGGTGGTGACCGATTTCGGCCAGCTGCGCCATGACCCGGAGGAGTTCCTGGCGCCGGCCTTCCTCGCCACGGAAGCCGCCCGCATCGACATGAAGCGCGCAGCTTCCGTGCCCCTGCGCGACTCCCCCGGCGACACGGTCTGGATGGGGGCGATCGACCGGGATGGCCTGGCGGTCTCCTACATCCAGTCGGTCTACTGGGAATACGGCTCCGGGGTGGTGCTGCCGCGGACCGGGATCGACTGGCTCAACCGCGGCGTCTCGTTCTCGCTCGACCCGGCTTCCGTGAACCCGCTGGAGCCGGGCCGGCGCCCGTTCCACACCCTGATCCCGGCGCTCGCCGCCTTCGACGACGGCCGGGTCATGGCCTACGGTGCGATGGGCGGCGACGGCCAGCCGCAATTCCAGGCGCAGATCTTCTGCCGCTACGCCGATTACGGCTTTTCCGTCGCCGACGCGGTCGAGGCGCCGCGGCTGCTCTACGGCCGGACCTGGGGGGCGCCCTCGCTGAGCGTGAAGGTCGAGGATCGGTTCGACCCGGCGATCCTGTCGGCCCTGGAGCGCATGGGCCACCAGATCGAGCCGGTCGGCGTGCCCTACAGCGACACGCTGGGCCATGCCGGCATGCTCGTCCGTCGCGCCCGGGACGGGCGGATCGAGGCGATGCACGACCCGCGCTCGGATGGCGGCGCGTTGGGGTTCTGAAGGCGCGCGGCCCTAGCCCGCCTGGACCAGCCAGCAGGCGGCGCGCAGGCTGACGGTGCCGCCCTTCGCGTGCGGGCGCAGGGCCGCGGTGACCGCGGCCTCGGCCCGGGCGCGCAGATCGGGCTCGGCCTCGCGCACGAGATGCGCGGTCGGCCCGAGATTGAGCGCCACATGCGCCGCGGAATCCGCCGCCTCGGCATCGGTGGCGCCCCGGCCGAGCACCACGTCGCGGTCGACCGCGTCGCACGCCACGGTCCCGAAGCCGGCCCCGCGCAGCAGCGCGACCAACGGGTCCGCCGCGGCGAAGCGGAACGGGCCGGGCATGTCCGGCGGCGGGGGCGGCGGGATCTCGGGCAGGAGCGGCACCACCGCCTCGCGCGGCACCGTCACCCAAAGGTTTTCGGGGAGCGCCCGCCAGCACAGGAAGGTCAGCCGGCCCTCCGGACCGAGCATCCGGCGGATATTGGCGAAGGCCCGGGCCGAGTCCGGGAAGAACATCACCCCGAACCGCGACAGGGCCTGCCGGTAGGTCCCGAGATCGGCCGTCTCCACATCCGCCTCGACGAACCGGATTGGCGCGGCACCTGTCTCCGCCTCGGCGCGGCTCCGGGCGACCGCCAGCAGCGGCGCCGAGATGTCCGCGCCGGTCACCGCGCCCTGCGGCCCGACCCGGCGGGCGGCCTCCAGGGTCGTGGCGCCCGAGCCGCAGCCGATATCGAGCACGGAGTCGCCGGGGCGGAGCGCCGCCCGGGCGAACAGGGCCTCGGTCAGCGGCGCGAACACCGCGTCGAGCACCGCCTGGTTGCGGGCCCAGCGGGTGCCGACCTCGCCGTTCCAGTACTCGGCCTGGGTAATGCCGCCGGCCATCGCCGCCCTCCCCTCAGGCCGTCATGACGGCGACCGACAGGTCGGGCTTGTGGTTCAGGGTCTGGAAAACGACGCAGTAGCGCTCGGTCAGCTTCAGCAACTGCGCGAGTTTGTCTTCCGGCGCGTCGGTGTCCAATTCGAAGAACAGCCGAATGCTGCGAAAGCCCACCGGCGCCCCCTTGTCGACGCCGAGCGTTCCGCGAAAATCCAGGTCGCCCTCGGCGCTGACCGTGCCGGACCGGAGCGGGATCTCCAGCGCGGTCGCCACCGCCTTCAGGGTGACGCCGGCGCAGGCGACCAGGGCTTCGAGCAGCATGTCCCCGGAGCACAGCTCCAGCCCGGATCCGCCGCTGGCCGGGTGCAGCCCGGCCTCCGCGATGGCGCGGCCGGTCTCGACCTTGCAGGCGATCTTGGTGTCGTCCAGCGTGCCCCGGGCCTTGAGGGTGACCACCGCCGAATCCGGGGCCGAACGGTACTGGTCCTTGATCGGAGCCTGCAGGGCTCGCAAAGCGGTGGCGTCCATGGGGCGTCGTCCTCTCGGTGTCCCGGGCTCCTCTTGGGCGGGAGCCTCCGGGACGCGGTATAGGCGCCCCGCTCAGGGACGGGAAGCGCGGCCCGTCAGCGCCGCCACCGCGTCGGCCAGGGCATCGACCTGCGCCTCGTCGTGGGCCGCCGAGAACGCCACGCGCAGCCGCGCGGTCCCGGCCGGGACGGTCGGCGGCCGGATCGCCACCACCAGGAAACCGGCGGCTTCCAGCGCCGCCGAGATGGCGAGCGCCGCCTGCGCGTCGCCGACCAGCACCGGCACCACGGCGCTCTCGGCTTCGGGTAGGCCCAGGCGGGCGGTGAAGCGCCGGGCGAGCGCGAGCGGCCGCGCCCTACGCGCCGGCTCCTCCTCCAGGATCGCCAGGGCTTCGAGCGCTGCGGCGGCCGAGGCCGGCGGCAGGCCGGTGGTGTAGACGAAGCTCCGGGCGCGGCTGGTCATCAGGTCGATCACCGGCCGCGAGGCGCAGAGATAGCCGCCATAGGAGCCGAGCGCCTTCGACAGGGTGCCCATCTCCAGCGGCGCCCGCGGCCCGTCCTCGACCACGCCAATCCCGTGGGCGTCGTCCACCAGCGTCCAGGCGTCGAACTGGTCCGCGACGCCCAGGATGTCGCCCAGCGGCGCCCGGTCGCCATCCATGCTGAACACCCGCTCGGTCAGGACCAGGGCGCGGGCGTGGTGCGGACGGTGCTCCGCGAGCGTCTTTGCCAGATCGCCCGGATCGTTGTGGCGGAAGGTCAGCACCTTGGCGCCCGACAGCCGTGCCCCGGCCCACATGCAGGCATGAGACAGCGCGTCCAGCACCACGAGGTCGCCGCGCCCGGCGAGCGCCGGGGTGATCCCGAGATTGGCGAGATAGCCGCTGCCGAACACCAGGGCGGCCTCGGTGCCCTTGTGTCGCGCCAGCCGATCCTCCAGCGCCCCGAGAACCGGATGGTCGCCGGTGACCAGCCGCGACCCGCCCGCCCCGGCCCCGTAGGCCGCGACCGCTTTCTGCGCCGCGGCGACCACCCGCTTGTGGTGCGACAGGCCGAGATAATCGTTGCAGGAGAACGACACGAGCGCCCGGCCCCCGCGCGCTGCCGCGGCCCCGGAGCCGCGCTCAGTGGGCGTCAGCCGCCGCCGCAGGCTGCCGGCCTCCAGGGCGTCGAGTTTGGTGCGGGCGAAGGCGGCGAGGCTGTCCATCGGGTGGGTGATGGGGCCGTGGCGGCAGTGGATGTCAAGGTGGTGGGGCCGAGGATGGACCCAGACTGATAGCCGAGCCCTATCAAGATGTTTGCGAAGGAGGGTGGGCAGCGAACTGTCCTGCTTGCTTTGTGGCGCAGGGTCTTTGCGGAAACCGCTCCGACAACAACCCCGTCATCCCGGTGCCGCGAAGCGGAGCCCGGGATCCAGAAACACTGTCAGATCATGTGCTTGCGACGTCGGCGGCTCTGGATCCCGGGCTCGCCTGCGGCGCCCCGGGATGACGGTGTGGATCCTCACGCGTCTATGACATCCGGGATCCGCCGCGCCGATTGACATGAGCATCTTCGTAATTATGGTACGGTCATTCCAGAACAGGAGCGGCGTGTGGCCCGGCCGAGAGAATTCGATGAGGAGCGCGTCCTCGACGCCGTGATGGAGACCTTCTGGCGGACCGGCTTCGAGGGCACCTCGGCGCAGGCGCTGGTCGACGCCACCGGCCTCGGGCGCGGCAGCCTCTACGCGGCTTATGCCAGCAAGACCGGGCTCTTCGAGCAGGCGCTGCGGCGCTACCAGCGGCGCGCGCAGGACCATGTCGATCAGCTCCGCCAGCCGGGCTCGCCCCTGGCGCGGCTGCGCGACCTGATGGAGGGCATCGTCGAGGCCGATCTCGCCGAATCGGACAGGCGCGGGTGCCTGGCGACCAACAGCGCCATCGAGATGTCCGGTCGCGACCCACGCGTGGCCGAACTCGTGCGCGACAATTTCAGCATCCTGACCCGCGGGATCGCGGAGACGATCCGGCGCGGCCAGGACGCGGGCGAGATCCGCGCCACCGCGGATGCCGAGATCCTGGCGCTGTTCGTGTTCAACGCCGTGCAGGGCTTGCGAGTGCTAGCCAAGACGACGCCCGTACAGGACCGCACGAAGCTGATCGCCGTCATCGACCAGACCTTGGCGGCGCTGACGTAGCGCCCCCTTTTTTAGCTCATTATGGAACAAATATTCCAAAATTATCGCGAATAGGAGATCCCCATGACAGATCGCAAGCCGCCGGTGTCCGTCACCGTCCTCGGCACCGGCCTGATCGGCGCCGCCGTGGCCCGCAACCTCGCCCGCAAGGGATTTGGCGTCCGCGTCTGGAATCGGTCGCCCGAGAAGGCCCGCGCCCTCGCGGCGGACGGCGCCGAGCCGGTCGATCGGGCGGCCGATGCGGTTCGCGACGCCGATATCATCGTGACGGTTCTGAAAGACGGTCCCGCCGTGCGCGAAGCCATGGTGGCGGCCTTGCCGGGCCTGCCCAAGGAGGCAATCTGGCTCCAGCTCAGCACCGTCGGCGTGGGCGCGATCGAGGCGCTCGCGGGCTTCGCCGCCGAAAATAACCTCGTCCTCTACGATGCGCCGGTGCAGGGCACCCGCCAGCCTGCCGAGCAGGGCCGGCTGGTGGTTCTCGCCTCCGGGCCGGTCAGCCGGCGCCCCGAGGCCCAGACCGTCTTCGATGCCATCGGCCAGCGCACGCTCTGGGTCTCCGAGGCGCCGGGCGGGGCCAGCAGGCTCAAGCTCGCCCTCAACGCGTTCGTGTTCGCGCTCACCCACGGCACGGCCGAATCGCTTGCCATCGCCCAGGCGCTCGGTCTCAATCCAGCCCTGGTGATCGAGGCCGTGACCGGCGGACCGCTCGACAGCCCCTATGTCCAGGCCAAGGGCGGCGCGATGCTCAACGGCGACTACGCCACCAGTTTTTCCGTCGCGAACGGGCTGAAGGATGCCGGGCTGGTCATCGAAGCGCTCGCCGGGACCAGCATCCGCGCCGACTTGGCTGAAGCCGGTCTCGCCCGCTTCCGGCGGGCGGCGGAGGCCAGCCATGGCGGCAAGGACATCGCCGCGTCCTTCCTGGTGTGATGGAGGCTCCGATGACGGTCTCTGAAACCGTGCACCCATCGACCGTGGCAGACGAGGCCGGTTCCGGACGCCTCCCGATCGGCCAGCTCCTGGCCTTCACCGTGGCGGGGTTCCTCGCCATCATGACCGAGACCTTGCCGGCCGGCCTGCTGCCGCAGATCGGCTCCGGCCTCGGCGTCTCCGAGGCGGTGGCGGGCCAGACGGTGACGCTGTACGCGCTGGGCTCGGTCGTCGCCGCCATTCCGGTGATCGCCGCGACGCGCAGCTGGAACCGACGCCTGCTGTTCCTCCTGGCGATCGCCGGCCTGCTGGTCTACAACACGGTGACGGCCGTCTCCGCAGATTTCGGCCTGACCCTCGCCGCACGCTTCATCGCCGGCATGGCGGCGGGCGTCGTCTGGGGGCTGGTCGCGGGCTATGCCCGGCGCCTGGCGCCGCCGCATCTTCAGGGCCGTGCGCTCGCGATTGTCGGCGTCGGCCAGCCGATCGCGCTCTCCCTCGGCGTGCCGCTCGGTGCCTGGCTCGGCAGCCTGTCCGACTGGCGGCTGGTCTTCTGGATCCTGTCCGCGGTCGCCCTGCTCCTGCTCGCCTGGGTGCGGCTGGGCGTGTCCGATTTTCCCGGCCAGGCGCCGGATCAGCGCGTGCCGGTGCGAGCGGTCTTCGCGATCCCGGGCATCCGCTCGGTCCTGCTGGCGCTGTTCGCCTGGATCCTCGCGCACAACATTCTGTACACCTACGTGGCGCCGTTCCTCGGCACGACCGGAACCGATCTCCGGGTCGATCTCATCCTGCTCGTGTTCGGGGCCGCGTCGGTCGTCGGCATCTGGGCGACGGGCGTGCTGGTGGACCGCCACCTGCGCACCCTGACGCTGCTGAGCCTCGCCGCCTTCTCGGCCGCGGCGCTGCTGCTGGGACTGTCGCACGGATCTTCGATCCTGGTTCTGGTCGGCGTCGTGGTCTGGGGCCTGACCTTCGGAGGCGCCCCGACCCTGCTGCAGACGGCGCTGGCCGATAGCGCCGGCGAGCAGGCCGACGTGGCGCAATCCATCTTCGTCACCGTCTTCAACCTGGCCGTTGCGGGCGGCGGCGTGGTCGGCGGATTGGTGGTGGACGGGGCCGGTGCCGACCTCCTTCCCTGGACGCTGCTGCCCTTAGCCATCCTCGCACTGGCGACGACATGGCGGGCGAAGTTTCATGGCTTCAGGGTTGGTGGCTGGGGGGCGTGACGAAGGTTGTTGATCGTGCCCTGGAGGCTGGGCGCTGCGGCGCGGATTGGCTTGGGGGCGCTATCGACCTTCAACGCGCTCCGGCACGGGACGAAGCTTTTCCCCGGCGCTGGGCGTCTTCTGCGCGCGGTTCGCCGGCCCCATCGTCGCCGAGAGGTAGATGAACAGGCCCACGGCCAGGGCGAGAACCGGCCCGAGGGCCATAAGATAAAGATCCGACCAGCTCATTCCCGCAGGCTCCCGAGCTGGCATCGTGCTGTCATCACGGATTACGCCTCTGGCACGTGAAGGATATGCGTCGCGGAACCCCGAAACCAGAGGGGGCGCTCCGCTTGACCACCCCCGCCAAGCCGCCCATCCCTCCGCCATGACGTCCGATCGACCCTCGAAAAAGAATCTCTGGCGGCCCTACACGCAGATGCGGCTGGCGCCGCCGCCGCTGGAGGCGGTGGCGACGCATGGCAGCCGCATCGTGCTGGCCGATGGCAGCGAGCTGGTGGACGGCATCGCCTCCTGGTGGACTGCGGTGCACGGCTACAACCATCCGCACATCGCCCAGGCCGTCGCCGACCAGCTGGCGCGGATGCCGCACGTGATGTTCGGCGGGCTGACCCATGCCCCGGCTGAGCGGCTGGCGGCGCGGCTCGCGGCGCTGCTGCCGGGGGACCTCGACCACGTCTTCTTCAGCGATTCGGGCTCGGTTGCCGTCGAGGTCGCGCTGAAGATGGCCGCCCAGATGTGGCTCAACCGCGGGGTGAGCGGCCGGACCAAGGTCCTGGCCTTCCGGGGCGGCTATCACGGCGACACGATGGGCGCGATGTCGGTCTGCGACCCTGAGGAGGGCATGCATCGCCGCTTCGGCGCCTACCTGCCCAGCCAGGTTTTTTGTGACCTGCCGCGGAGCCTTGCCGAGACCGAGGCGCTCGACGCGGCGCTCGCCGCCCATCGCGAAACGCTGGCCGCCGTGATCGTCGAGCCCCTGGTCCAGGGCGCGGGCGGCATGGTCATGCATCCGCCGGAGGTTTTGGCGACGATCGCGCGCCTCGCCCGCCGCCACGGCCTGCCGCTCATCGCCGACGAGATCTTTACCGGGTTCGGTCGCACCGGCAGCCTGTTCGCCTGCCAGCAGGCCGGGATCGTGCCGGACATCCTGTGCCTGTCGAAGGCGCTCACCGGCGGCACCATGGCGCTCGCCGCCACGATCGCCCGGACGGAGGTGTTCGATTCGTTCTGGTCCGAGGATCCGGCCGCGGCGCTGATGCACGGCCCGACCTTCATGGCCAATCCCTTGGCCTGCGCGGCGGCCAATGCCAGCCTCGACCTGTTCGAGACCGAGCCGCGCCTCGATGAGGCCCGAGTGATCGGGGACCGCCTCGCGGACGGGCTGGCCGAGCTGAAGGGGCTGCCCGGGGTAGCGGATGTCCGGACCCTCGGCGCCATCGGGGCGGTGCAGTTCGCCCGCGCCCCCAACCTCGCGTCCCTCAAGGCGGCCTTCCTCGACAGGGGCGTCTGGGTGCGGCCGTTCGGCGACATCGTCTATCTGACCCCCGCCCTGACCATCCCGATGGGCGATCTCGACCGGCTGATCGAAGCGGTCGTGGCCGTCGTTCCCGGGCAGGCCGCGGCGCTCGCCTGAGCGCATCCGCCACACGATCCCGCGAGCTGTCGCCACGCCGGCCTGCAACCCGGAACCGTTTCTGCCGTTGGGCTCACGGCTGACAACGCGTACGGCGGCCCTCGCGGTCGGACGCTGCCGGAGGGAGTACACAGTGGCGAGCGAGCAGACGGTTTCGGGCGGCGATCGGCCGGTGATCCTCCTCGTCGAGGACGAGGCGCTGACGATCATGGACCTCGGGGACGTGCTGGAGGATGGCGGCTACGACACGGTGCAATGTGCCTCCGCCGAGCGGGCGCTCAGCATCCTTCAGGCGCGACCGGATATCTGCGGGCTGGTGACGGACGTCCAGCTCTCGGGAAAGACCGACGGGTTCGACCTGGCGAGCGCGGTGGCGGAGGCCCGGCCGCACTTGCCGATTCTCATCGTGTCCGGACGGGCGGCTCCCGACCCAGCCCGCATGCCGTCCCACGCCGACTTCATCGCCCGGCCCTGCACGGGCGAGGACATCCTCGACCGGCTCAAGCGCCTGATGCCCTGTTGAGCGGAGCGCCTTTTCGGCCCCCGTCATCGCATCGTCACCGGCTCGCGCCACAGGAACTGACGCGGCCGTGGGACGGGAGTGGACGGTGCAAGTTCAGGATGGTCCGGCGGCCGCCGGCATAGATGCGGGCGCTCCGGTGGGCGACAAGCAGAAACGCGATCGTGAGATCAAGGATGCGGGCGCGTCGGAGAGTTCCTCCAAGAAGATGCGACCGCCCGGCGTGCGCAGCGTCGGCTGGGCCTTGGTGCAGGCGGCCCGCCTGCACCGAGCCCGCACCGGCGACCGCCTCGCCAAGCTCGGCCTGTTCGCCGGGCAGGAACAGGTCGTGCAGGCGCTGGCCGCGGCCGGCACCATGACGATGGGCGACCTCGCCGCCCTCCTGCGGGTGCGGCCTCCCACCGCCTCGAAGACGGTGACCCGGCTGGCCGCGCTCGGTATCGTCGAGCGCCGGGCCGAATCGGGCGACGGGAGGGTGGTCCGGGTGCAGCTCACCGAGGCCGGCCTGGCCAAGGCCGAGGCGATCGAGCGGATCCAGGAGGAGGTCGAGGCCGAATTGCTCGACCATCTCGACAAGACCGACCGGCGCCGCCTGCGCAAGCTCCTGCGCAAGGCCGCCCGCGGCCTCGCCGAGGCGGCCGGCGCCTCGGGCCAGATCACCGAGGTCGACGCCGAGATCGAGGCGGAGGACGAGGCCGAGGCGCTTTCTATCTGAGAGCCTGTCTGATTTCGCGATCTCGCTTGAGATCTCGTTTGGAAGACGGTTCCGAGCGACGGATATCCTCATATCTCCCCTCATCCTGAGGTGCTGCGCAGCAGCCTCGAAGGAGCCCTCCAGGGATCGCGCGGCTGGCTGGAGGGCTCCTTCGAGGGCTCCGCTCCGCTACGCCACCTCAGGATGAGGTCGAGACGGGGAAAAACCGGTCAAACAGGCTCTGAGAGCCTCAAAAGCATCATCCCGAACGGTGGTTGCCACCTTTCGGGATGAGCCTGTCGCAGGACGATGCCGGAAAACCCGGTTCCGGTTCAGGTGCCCCGCACGTGTGGTGATGTGAGTGCCCAGCGGCTCAGGTTCGAGGCGCAACCGCCCTTGCAAACCGCGATGCGCCCCCTCTCCCGTGCGGGAGAGGGTTGGGGTGAGGGACCAGGTTTTTCCGGAAAGCTCGGATCCCTCACCCTGTCCCTCTCCCGCACGGGAGAGGGGACCTGCGTCACATCCGGGGATGTGGCAATCCGATAGCCCCAAGGGAGAGGGAAAACGCGTGGCGTTTCTGACGCTTACGACCGAACGCAAGGGGTGAATTTGGTGGCCCGTCCGTTCAGGCCGCGCGCTTCCAGGCCGGGAACGGGTCCGGCAGGTGGCGATAGGCTTCGGGGTCGAACGCCGCCTCCTCGCTGGTCTCCACCAGGCAGGCATCCAGGGCGGCGGTGAGCGCGTCGCGGTCCATGCCGGTGCCGATGAACACCAGTTCCTGGCGGCGGTCGCCCCAGATTTCGCTCCAGACTGCGTCGAGTCGCTCGCGGAACTCGGGCGCCTCCGGCCAGCGCCGACGCGGCACGGCCGACCACCAGAACCCCATCGCCGAAACGCGCGCTACGGCGCCCGCCAGCGAAAAGTCCCCGACCCAGTCCGGCCGCGTCGCCAGCCAGAAATGGCCCTTGGCCCGGATCAGCCCCGGCCAGGTCGCGTTGACGAAGGCGTTGAACCGCTCCGGATCGAACGGCCGCCGGGCCCGGTAGACGAACGAAGAAATCCCGTATTCCTCCGTCTCCGGCACGTGCGCGTGGGCGCCGTACAACTCCTTGAACCAGAGCGGGTGGGCCTGCGCCTTCTCCTCGTCGAACCGCCCGGTCTCCAGGATCGCGTCGAGGGGCGCACGCCCGTGATCGGTCTCCACGATGCGGGCATCGGCGTTCAGGCCGCGCACCACCGCGCGGACCAGGGCGAGGTGCTCCGCCGAGACGTCCTGCGCCTTGTTGATCACCACCACGTCGGCGAACTCGATCTGCTCCACCAGCAGGTCGACCAGGGTGCGGGTATCCTCGGCGCCGGAGGTCTCGCCGCGCTCGCGCAGGAACGCGGCCGAGCCGTAATCCTTGAGCAGGTTCACCGCGTCGACCACCGTCACCATCGTGTCGAGGCGGGCGAGATCCGAGAGCGAGCGGCCGGCCTCGTCCCGGAACGAGAAGGTCGAGGCGATCGGCAGCGGCTCGGCGATGCCGGTGCCCTCGATCAGCAGGTAGTCGAACCGCCCCGCCTCGGACAGGCGGCGGACCTCGTCCAGCAGGTCGTCCCGCAGGGTGCAGCAGATGCAACCGTTGGTCATCTCGACCAGCGTCTCGTCGGTCCGGGACAGGTCTGCGCCGCCGGCCCGCACGAGGTCGGCGTCGATGTTCACCTCGCTCATGTCGTTGACGATCACGGCGACCCGGCGGCCGTCGCGATTGTTGAGGATATGGTTGAGCAGCGTCGTCTTGCCGGCCCCGAGGAAGCCGGAGAGGACGGTGACGGGAAGGCGGGGATCGGGCTTGGTCATGGCCTGAGAAAAACGTTATAACGTTTCAAAGTCAACCGTCGCTGGAAGGCTCTGTGAAGTGTCGAGGGGCCAGCGCTTTCAAGGAGTTTGGCCCCGTGCGCGTCGTGGGATCAGCGCTCCCGAGCAGATCACGCGCGCCCTTTTCCCGGACAGGTGAAGCGAGGCGGAACCTGATCCGGGACCCAGCACACGAAGCGCCGCGCCAGCGGCACAGGTCGATCGGACGGACGCTGCGCGCCGTCGTGTGCCCCCCCTGCTGCGCAGGGTACCCTCCCCCGCAGAGGGGGGAGGGAGAGCGCGCGTTTCGGCTTCACTGTACTCCGAAAAACCCTGGACGAAGTGGCCGCGCGCGGCCAGCGTGTGCCGTTCTGGTGGCGGGACGACGATG